>CACXYG010000087.1:5542-11761 GCA_902771745.1 uncultured Erysipelotrichaceae bacterium
CAGTAGCGCCCTTGGCGCCTTTATCACCAGTGTCGCCCTTCTCACCCTTCTCACCATGATAGATGTTGATGGAAGTACCATCGGAGAAAGTGATCTTGTAACCAGAGCCATCAGCTAATTCTTCAACACCAGTGATGGACTTGCCAGCTGGAACTGGAGTAGTACCATCATCATTTAAGACGACAATGGTGGTCTTGAAGGTTGCATCTAAGCTTCTGTTGTTGTTATAGGTGGCTTTGACAACAACACTAACTTCATAATAACCAGCAGCAGTTGGAGTACCAGTCAAGGTACCATCAGTAGCCATGGTGACACCTTCTGGTAAACCAGTGGCAGTCATAGAGACGGACTGGATTGGATAATAGGAAGTGCCCCACCAGCTGGAAACACCAATCTGATCACCGACAGCGTAGACATTCTGAGTGATCTTAGCGTCAACTAAGGCAGTATCCTTCTGGAAAGTGCCAGCGACAGTGAGAGATTCAGCGATATTGAGAGTGACATTGAACTGCTTGCTGACCCAACCATCGGCATGTAAGACAACAGCAACTCTGAAATTACCAGCTCTAGTTGGAGTACCAGTGATGGTACCATTGCTATTTAAGGTAAGACCAGCAGGTAAAGTAGCACCAGCAGCTAATTCATAAGAGACAGAGACAGAGCCAGGGATTGCTGCTGCATTTGGACCAACATTATTATTGGCAGCTCTACCAACAGCAAGATTAACAGTAGTATCACTAACCGCAGATAAGTCTAACTGGTTCTTGTTACCAGCGGAGTGAGAGGAGATGTATAAGACTCTCTTAGCAGCCTGTCTCATATGATACCAATAAGAATAGACAGGAGTCTGAGTGCCTTCATAATCAGCAATACTCAAAGTATTGGCAGTAGCATCATAAGTACCGCAGACGTTAGCTCTTGGAGAAGAGTTAAGGTCGAAGTCCAAACCAGACATCCAGCATTCGACTGGAGAAGTGGTACCAGTAAGGTTGTTACCCATACCGCCGTAGTCGGAAACGACCGCGCCGACCATACCCCATTCTTCTCTAGCCATCTTGGTTAAGGTAGCATAGTTAGCATGAGCTCTGACTAAACCGATAGAGTTGAAGCCAGCCATGAGACCATCCGTATGACCTTCCTTGATACCATATTCGAATGGCTTGAGGTAGATTTCTCTGTAAGCCTGTTCGGAACCGAAGGTGTAGACATTCTGCATACGAGCAGTTTCCTGATCGTTACCAGCGAAGTGTTTGAGATAGACTCTCATACCCTTTTCTCTAGCACCGGAGACAGCACCAGCGGCAATCTTACCGGAGAGAACTGGATCTTCAGAATAGTATTCGAAGTTACGACCACCGAAGACAGAACGGTGCGTGTTGACGGCTGGACCATACCAACCGGATTCATTAGTCCAGAGACCTTCTTCACCGATTAAAGTACCCATTTCATGAGCTAATTCAGTGTTGAAAGTAGCAGCGAGGTTGATTTCACCAGCATAAGCGACAGTGTTGATACCAGCAGGACCATCGGAGTCGACTTCATTGCCTTTACCGATGAACTGTAACTGGTTGGTCTTGTAACCACCCTGGAGAACCATGTCGAGAACTTCAGACCACTTAAGGTTATTAAGGATCTTTTCCCATTCGTCATCATCATAGTCGATGTTGGCCATCTCGGTATACTTCTTATAGAGTTCTTCTCTATCGCCAGTTTCTGGCTGCTGATACCATTCCTTAGAAGTGAACTTGGCCTTTAATTCATCAGAAATCTTTCTTGGATCATCAATACCGTAAACGGTCTTGGTGAAGGTTTCATTCTTATCAAGATCGACAGCGTTATAAACGGAGACGATTCTCTTGAGCATTCTTTCATTGACTCTGGTTTCTTCTGGCTTGACGGCATCTGGTAAAACCATGTGATTTTCACCAGACTTTCTGGTCATAGCGGTGAAGATACTAGTGTCAGCATCTGGTAAGGAGTTGAAAGCACCATCAGAAAGATGATTTTCAATCTTGGTACCAGTGACTCTGTCGTTAGTGAACTTAACGCCCTGAGCTAAGTTGTAATCAAGACCTTCAATAACATCATGAGCGGAAGTGTTGACGGAGATGGTATAGTTACCAGCATCAAGTTCATAACCCTTGAAGTCATTACCGTTGGCATCATTGTAATCGTAGGAAGCGACATCCTGTGGATAGAATTCCAAGGTGACGACATCAGATTCGCCTGGGTTGAGCAATTCGGTCTTATCGAAGGCAGCTAAGACTTCGCTAGCCTTTTCAATCTGACCATCGATGTATGGAGCCTTGAAGTAGGCCTGGACGACCTGCTTACCAGCGACAGTACCAGTGTTGGTAACTTTAACTTTGACAGTAACTTTATCAGTACCAGTTAAAGCAGTTGGTTTTTCGGTAACTTCATAAGCGAAGTTGGTATAGCTTAAACCATAACCGAATGGATAATTGACGTGAGCGGTGTACCAGGCTTCGCCTTCATCAACACCCATGGTTTCATAATATCTGTAACCGACATAGACGCCTTCTTCATAACGTAAGAAGTTAGTGTTTGGAGAGATGGCGGTACCATTGAAATCATCAGAATCAGCGGCATTACCATGACGGTCATAAGCGTTAGAGATAGCTTTGCCTTCTGGATCGGTCAAAGTGTTATTGGCAGTCCATGTATCGTTGGTCTGAGAGTTATCGCCGAAGTTGTTCCAGGTTGGATCTAATCTATAATCCTTAACCCAGGTATCGACAGTCTTACCAGATGGGTTGACTTCACCATCGAAGACTCTACCTAATGGATCAAAACCATTAGCACCAGGGATACCAACCCAGAGGATAGCACCGATCTGATTATCAGCGATTAAGGTATCGATTTCCATTGGGGAAGCAGTATTGACCACGACAACGATCTTGGAGAAGTGCTGCTTGACCATGGCAATCATGGCTTCTTCATTGACGGAAAGTTCGAAATAATGATGGGCTTTTTTGACGGCATCCTCAGTGTTACCACGATCACCGACAGCTCTGGCGGTATCATTACCTTCAGAACCGGATCTTCTTAAAACGATAACAGCGGCATCATCATAAGTATCGAAAGAACCCTTGACCATGTCATCATATCTTTCGATTTCGGATTCACCGATGGAGTTAGAACCACCGAACATACCGGCGACACCACCTGGAGCACCAGATCTCGTGTCATCAGCATAGAAGTCCCAGAGGATTGGGTTGACATTGTAGCCAACGTTCTCTAAAGAATCCTTGATGGAAACATAACCAGCAGTACCGACAGCACCAGAACCACCGCCAGATAAGGCAGGGCTATAGGAACCCTTACCGAAGACGGAAATGTTCTTGACACCTCTGAATGGTAAAGTTTTACCATCGTTCTTTAATAAGGTGTAGCCTTCTTCGTTGATCTGAACGTTTAAATCCTGACCAGCTTTGACGACATCAGCATGAGACTTGTAACCGGAGTAGAACTTACCAGTGTACGTTTTGCCTGCAAGACGCATGGCATGCTGCTCTAACAGTTCTGGACTGGCACTATGACCAAGACCGGAGAGTAAAGCAAGACCGAGTAACGACAACGTAGCGACCCTAATTGTTTTGGCTTTCATTCGAAAACGTTCTCCTTTTCTCTTGCGTGTATACACACAAGCAAGAATTTTATATAAAAGCCCTTTCAAAAAGCGTAATGAAAAGGACTAACTTGTAAAATTCGCGGTATAAGTTGTTCGAAAATTGGACTTTTTGAAGTGAATGTAAGGACCCAAAATCGCCAAAAGTACATGTGGATAAAAACAGCTCTATTTTTAAAAAAATTCGATAATAAGGCTATTTTTTTACTATAATTTTTTATTGTTTTTTTGCTTTTTTAATGAAATTCATCATTTTTTCATATTTTTTTCGGAATTAACTTCGCTCCCAAGATTATAAAAAAAGAACACCAGTCTATTAGACATGATGTTCTATATTTTTACTAGGTTTGAAAGCGCCTTACACGGTAGCTGGTTGTACATTTTCTTGCTCTTTAGGAGTTTCTTGACCCTGATTCTGCAAGATGATATAAGCGTGGAAGATACTATTTTCCAACCGATAGACAACACTGCCGTGATACTTCTTGACCGCCTTTTTGATGGACAAGGTTCCATAACCGTGGAACTCCTTGTTATCTTTGGACGTCTGCGGCATGTTGTTTCTAAAGACGATATCTTTAGATGTATAGTTTTGACAATCGATAGAGATGATGGAACCTTTCTGATGGATGTTGAGTTTAATGATTTTGTTTTCTTTATCTTCATCCTTTAAGGATTCAATGGCGTTATCAAAGAGATTGGAGAAAATTGTATAGACATCAACTTCATCCATGAAATCAAGCACATGCTCGTTGACCTTGGAAAAGAGTTTGATTTCATTTTTCAGGCAGACCATCTTCTTATCCGTCAAGACGATATCTAGCGCCTTGTTACCTGTCTGAACCAAAGCGGAAAAGTTATCTAGTTCACCTTTGACTTCCTGAATTAGTTGTTGCTTGGCTTGACTGTTCTCTTCCATTTCCAGAAGAGCAAGTTGCTTCGATAAATCATGATAACGAAGCGCAATCGACTCATAATTTTCTTTTCGGATGACTTGTTGCTTGGAATCTTGTTTTTGTAATTCGTTTAACACGTATCGTTGCATCTCATGCTCATTGAGTTTGCTCATGAAGAAGATGATATAGAGGAACAAAGAGCAACAGATGATATCGTAAGTAAGAATGTAGATGTTGAACAAAGCACCTTTGGTAATTGCCAAATTAGAGATGGCATAGACGATAACAATACTACCGGTCGAGAAGAAGAGCATTCTTCTACGACCTTTCTTCATAAAGTTGAACTGGAAGGAGAAGTCTCGCATATATAACACATAGAAGATGACTATCAATGCGCAATATAGAATAATCTGACGCATATAGGAAACTGCCTGATCAAAGAAGACTGCACCGACATGGTTTTGTATTGCGAGATATTCTATCGCGCTGTTACCATGCGAGAAGATATGTTGAACACACCAGGCCGCCGCCCCATAAAAGAAGAGAGAATTCATTGGAATCTTATAAGAGAACTCCATGATTCCAAGCATGATCAAGAAGTCTAACAAGAATCCGAAGTACCACCTTCTCCACAAAAGGATGGTTGGTTGGAAATAAGAGGCGACAACAAAACCTAAAAGAAGTGGTATCAAACGAAAATAGAAATATTTTCTCTTCTCACACTGGTTGAAGATCATCAGCATCGGCACAGCCAAGGCAATGACAAACTTCATGAATAGAGCGGAGCCTACAGGGCCGACAAAGAAGAAGTTCATAACAAGAAGTGACTCCCTAAGTAAACCGTAATCTTTTCCTGGAATTCCTTTTTCTTGTTTCTTGACATCGCTAAAACAGCGCCAGAATTCAAGATGACGTTGTCTTCATTGAACTCTTTGACAAAATCCGCATTAACCAGATAGCAGTGGTTACAGCGAACAAATCTGGAGCCATCTAATTCCTGAGAAACTTCTTTCAGAGCTCTTCTTTCCATCAAAACTCTATCCTTGGTCAGATGGTAGTAGAGGAGTTTACCTTTGACTTCGATATACTGAATTTCATCTAGTTTCACAATCTTCTTGCTCTTATCAGAGGAGATGGTGATGGAACTCTTCTTCATAGATTCAATCGATTCTACCGCTTTGTCCATCGTCATCTTCAGATGTTGTTTGTTCACCGGCTTGATCAGATAGTCACTGGCGTTGTACTGATAACCATCAACTGCGAAACGAGCATAATTGGTACAGTAGATTAAAATAGCGTTCTGATTCTTTTCTCTTAGCTCCTTGCTCGCCGTTAGGCCGTTGATGATCGGTAAATCAATATCCATAAAAATGATGTTGTATCCACTGCACTTCTCTAGGAAGAGAATTGCTGAGGGATAAACATCAATATGGAACGGCACATCCTTCCTTGTCTGCTCTTCTTTGAAATATTCTAAAAGAGAACTCTCAAGAAGGGACGCAAACTCTGGTTCATCATCCACAATTGCAATATTAATCATATTATAAATAATATATTTCTTAAGTATATGATTTCAACTTAAAACTCTATAGTGCACGTGAGGGATAAATCAGCATCAGAATTGGTATAATATCGGCGCCGCACTAAACTGTGGCGCAATTCTATTGAAAGAGCCTT
>CACXYG010000088.1 GCA_902771745.1 uncultured Erysipelotrichaceae bacterium
TACTATTACTTTTTGGAATATAAAAAGGCGACTGAAAAGAAGTAACCGTAGCTACTTTTGAAATACCACAAGAAGATAACAACAAGAAAGGTAAGATCAGAAATGCTTTTTGCTTCATAGAAATTATTATAAACCATTAAGGTTATCAATGAAGATAAATCGTTTATAATAGTGTTGATGAAACAAGACTTGCATTCGGATAGGAATCAAGAAGAGGAAGTCATGAATCGACTTCATTTTCGACCCATCAAAGATATCCCTTTATTTATTTTAGCGATACTTAGTATTGTCGTGATCATCCTGATCACCATTTTCAGCAAGCCAAAATCCACTAATCTACATGTCGAGATTCGTTATCAGAATCATCTTTTGTGGGATAAAAATGATGAAAGTAAAAGCACTTCTATTTCCTTCCCTAAAGAAGGAGAAAAGAAAGTCACCTTTCAAAAAGATGATTCCTCCCTGTTCTTCAATGATGGCACCACCTTCCTTTTTGATCACCCCATCACTTTTACCTTATATAGTGATTATTCTATTGAACTATTAGAAGAGGACGTCGAATGTCCAGATCATATCTGTTCCCACATGGGAAGAATCTATCAGACTTATGTTCCAATCGTCTGTCTTCCAAATCAGATTCAAGCCATGATTGTCGCTTCTAATTTCCCGGAGACCATCAACTGATATGAAAACAAAACGCATGGTTACTCTTGCCATCTTTGTGGCCTTATCGGTTTTACTTCACTGGGTGGAATCTTATATTCCTGCTCTTTTACCAATCCCAGGTTTTCGTCTCGGCTTAGCCAATATCATCTTGTTGTTTGTTCTCTTCTATTATGATGGGCCAAGTTATATCTTTACCATGCTGGTCAAGATATTACTCGTAGCTGCTATCTCTTCTGGTTTTGGTGTGCAGTTCTTTATGTCTATGGGTGGCTCTCTTCTTTCTATGCTTATAACCTTACTCCTTTATTATGTAATCAAGCCAAGTATCTATGCCACTTCTGCCTTATCGGCTTTAGGTCATACCCTTGGACAATTATTCGTCTACGCCTTATTCTTCAACTCGTTCTATATCTTCTCTTACTTAAGCATCCTTGGTCCATTAAGTCTAGTGACAGGTGTCATCATGGCCTTGATCTGTGCAATCTTGATCAGACGAATCCCAACTTCTTTCCGCAAGGAAGAACGGGTCAGAAGATAATAAATTCATTCACTTTAGATACCTTTATCCTTTATAAAACTAGTCATTTGTTTGATAATTACAAAAGTTTGATTTCGTAACCGATTTCATCATAAAAAGCCCTTTACATAGGGGCTTTTTGCTGTTATAACAAATGGTTTAGAAATCAGGTCCTATTATGAAAAAATATCTTTACATCCTCGTCAGTGGTTTTATTTCCGGTCTATTAATTGCTATTGGTGCCACAGTCTATCTTTCCATGTTGGCTGGTGGTCAAGGTGAGTATCTTGCGAAAATCTTAGGTTCTCTCTTCTTCGGTGTTGGTCTATATGGCATCATTATCTTTGATACCTGGCTCTATACTGGCAAGGTAGGAAACACCTTAAACGAGAAACCTTCTTATTTGTTAGACTTGTTGATCTGTGTCTTAGGAAACCTTATAGGCGTCGTCCTTCTTTCCTTACTGATTTCTGTCACTCGCTATGGAGAAAGTTTACAGGCTCAGGCAAGTATCCTTGTCGCTCAGAAACAGAATGACTCCTGGTATTCCATTCTCTTCTTATCCTTTATGTGCGGTATCATGATCTATATCGCCTGTAAAGGTCATGCCATCTGTCCCAATCCTATTGGTAAGATCATCCTTTGCTTCTTAGCAGTCTCCGTCTTCATTCTTTGTGGATTTGAACATGTTGTTGCCAATGCTTCCTATTATGCCTATGCCCACTTCTTTGATCTAAAAGCCTTCGGCTATTTTGCTCTGATGGCCCTTGGCAATGGACTTGGGGCAATTTCTTTCAATGGTCTATTGAAGTTAATCTCGCATCTCAAAGTTTCTGACAGGGCCTAATTTGGCCCTTTTTTCATGGTTTTGAAAACCAGATTTGAAAGCCCTTACGAAAAATTACAAAATTATTTAAATTTCGGTACTTCTTTTCTATGAAATCGGTTACAATATTATTAACTAGCAAGAAGGAGCTAACGAAAATGGTAAACATTAGAATTGCAGTGGTGCACAACCCAGAAGACCTGAAGTTGAAGGCTGAACCGTACTTGATCAAAGGTAGAGCCAAAGTCAGCTTTATCAATGAGAAATGGGATTATCAGATCATCAACTTCAAGAATGTTGTCCAAGACGAAGTTCAGCCTGTCGATTATGATTATGAAAAATATGCTCAGAAGTATTTGATTCTTGGTGCATATGTCAATGAAAAATGTGTTGGTTTCGCGCTCGTTGAAAAAGAATCTCGTACGCGTTATTTATATGTAAAAGAAGTCAGAACAGACAAAGATTATGTCAATATGGGTATCGGAACTAAGCTCCTTCAGCGTTGTTTCGATGAGGCCCAGAAGTTAGGTTATCGCGGTTTATATACCGTCACGCCAGGTAATCATATTGATTCCATCCAGTTCTATCTCTTCAACGGTTTCAGAATTGGTGGCTTAGATACCGAATTCTATATGGGCACTGTTAACGAGGGTAAGAAAGACGTTATCCTCTATCGCGGTTAATTAAGAATTCATTTTCTTTTCATCCCCGCATCGAAACCTTGGTTAATTACAACCGATAGTTTTCATTGTGAACTAGGCGCAGGTAAATCCTGCGCTTTTTCGTTGCAACAAAAAGCCTCTTCCTGAGAATTCAAGAAGAGGCTAAATTTAACGAGTGATGATTTCAATTGGAACGTTTAAGATCTTAGCGACTTTGACTAAGGTATCGATGTGTCTGCCGACAGCTGCAGCCATATGATGGGTTGGGCCAGCTTCCGACCAGCGATTGACAAATTCACGAGCACCACAGGTGAATTTGGTTCTCATATTGGTATCACCAAAGGTGAAGATTGGACCTGGTTGGTTTTCGCCTTCAGCGACGACAAACTTGAAGTGACCATCTTTATCCTGGGTGATGGCAAGATAAGTGACTGGACCAACTGGTGGATAGAACTGGGTAAGATAACCGCCACCAGCTTTGCCATGGAAGACAGGAACGATCTTCATGGTTGGCTTATGAGCAAGAGAGATATCAGCATCACCAGAACCAGAGTGACCGATGATACAGATGTCTTCATTAAAATCAATCGAATACATCTCGGATAACTGACCTGTGCCAGAGATGGTCTTTAAGATGGACATGGCCATAGCGACTTTCATATCACCTTCGACCGCACAAGCAGTACCCTGCTTGATGAGCATGGAGAAGGCAGGAATCAGCATGGAGTCAAGAACACCAGCCTGGCCTTTGGCAAAACCATCATAATGAGAAGCGATAAGACCGATATGTTCGTCTTTGACCCACTTTTCAAAAGCGACGACATATTTTGCCATATCCCAGACAGTTTCGATACTAGCACCACCAGCAATTTCAAAGGTATCTAAGATATCCTGAGCTTTGTTCTTGATGGCTTCTTCATCGTTGATGTCATCGGCGATCGCCCACATCTTTTCCCAATCAAACTGCTTGGTATATAAGAACATACGGTTATATAAATTGGTTTCATCGATATAGAGATCCATCATACCAGGATAGGGTCTACCGATCTGAGCGATATTGGTATCACGGAATCTTCTTCTGACCTGGGCAGCTTTACACCAGTCTTCAATCTGGGTCTGAACTTCTATATCACCACCTTCGACAACACCGGTGATGACCGCATGTCTCTTACCTGCTCTTTCTAAGTCAGCCACCGCTTCACCAGTGGCACCACAGGCATATAATTCACCAAGCCAGATCGGAATATCGGTATTGGCATAGTCAGGGGCTTTTTTCTTCTGAACGTTGACAACGACAACAGGGACATCCAAATCACGAATGGCAGGAAGCATGTTATAGCTGGTAGCATAGGTGAGCATCTGTAAGATGACTAAGTCGACATCCGCGGCACGGAACTTATCGCCAGCTACCATGGATTGTTCTTTGCTGGTGACAATGCCACCATCGATGATTTCAATGCTGTTAGGTAAGGTCTTTTTAAAGGCGATATATTGTTCATCAAATTCTTTGACTAATTGTGGGAACTGGGGAAGATAGGCTTGTAAGGCGATGGCGAAGACGCCAACTCTGGCTTTGGTTTCTACTAACATATTTATCCTCCAAAATCATTGGTTTTTTCACTTCTTCCATTATATAACGATGGTAGTGCTTTCATTTAGTGTTTTTTGCTTATTTTCGCTCACTTTTATAAATTATGAGCAGACTTGATTAAATGGATGGTCATTTGATGAAAAAAGTTCACAGAAACAATCAAAAAGAGCAACCGTGTGGTTGCATCTTCTTAAGATAGTTTATCTAATAGCCCTAGACATCCTAGATAGATATCCTGATAAGCCTTTTCAAAGTTTCTCGTATACCAAGGATCTTCAATCTCGGCATATGGGGTAGAGGTATATTCCATCAGATAATGAATCTTGTTTTTGCTATCTCCAGCAAATATCCGTTTCAGGTTATACATGTTTTCTTCATCCATAGCGATGATGTAATCAAATTCATCATATTCGTTTTTCTGAATTTGTCTTGCTCTATGATTCAATATTGCAACATCATGACTTTCCAAAGTGCGTCTCATATTGGGATAGATTTCATTTCCTAGTTCTTCTCTGGAAGTTGCAGCGGAATCAACGTAAAAAGAGGAAGATAGTTTTCTCTTCTTTAGCATATCTTTGAATATATATTCCGCTGAGACGGAACGGCAGATATTGCCATGACAGATGAATATTATTTTTATCATATTGTTTGAAACCTCTGGTCCTTGATATTTCGTTTCTATCTCTTATTGATTTTAGCATATTTTTTCTCTGCTCACTTTTCAACAAAATAGATAAAAATAATCGAAAAAAATCAAAAAATTGAATGAATTATATCAATTTCTTCCGCGATTTCTTAGAAAGCGTTATCAAGAAAGACATTGTAACCACTTACTTTATTTGACTGCTGTAGAACATGATATATTCTATCAAGCTCAGCAATGAGCGAAACAAAAACTAGGAAATTATAACATATGAATATATTTGAAATTATCGGCTTTGTCGCCACCACCTTGACGACTGCGTGCTCGCTTCCACAGCTTATCAAAATTATCAAGACCAGAGATTCCAAATCGGTCTCTTTCTTGATGTACTTCATGATGACCATCGGTTATGCCTTATGGATCATTTATGGTGTTTATTCTTCTTCGATCCAGATTATCTTAGGTAACTCGATCGGTTCTTTGATCCTTGGTACCATCATGACCATCAAGCTCATCAATATGATCAAGGGTGTTGATGAAAGAGAATTCCCTCTCATCAAGAAAAAGCATCCATTAAATATGATGAATATCAAAAAAGCTAATGAAGAAACCAAAGAAGAAACCAAGGAAGTCACTCCTGTAGAAGAAAAGACTCCTGTTGTCTCCAAGGATGAAGATATCTCCACTTTGGTCGAACGCTTAAAGAGATTATAACCATCTTTTATAACCAAGTTAAAAGCCCGCTTTTTAAAAAGCAGGCTTTTTGGTGTTTATTTAAAGAACCTCAAAGGTAAAGGTCATCGTTCCACTCGTGTTACTAGCAGTGATGTTACAAGTGCAAGGTTGGATAGTTTTGATGTTGTCTTCACTGCCCTGACTTTCAAAGAAGGTTTCTAGTTTCCCATTTGGAAAGACGTCATTATAACCATAGTTGCTCATCCAGGTCTTGTTTTCAACAATCTTGAATAAGTCTCCTTCATTAAAGGTATGCTTTAAGGTATATTGTCCACCGCCAAGAGAAGTAAAGGCGTATAAAGTTGAGGTGACATCCCAATCATTAAAGGAGCCAACTAAAGCAAGGGTGCTTTCTTCTGGTGGAACTTCTTGTTTTTTACTAAAGTAGGCGTGCAGCTGGAAATAATCATTGCTATATCCATATTCTAAGGAAATATTGAAGTATTGCCCATCTACTTCTTTATGATAGACCTTATCATAACTGGTTTCTGAGGCAAGACTAAAGCCAGCGACGACTAATTTTTTAAAGTACTGCAAGGCTTCTATTTCATTAGAATTATAGATATT
>CACXYG010000089.1 GCA_902771745.1 uncultured Erysipelotrichaceae bacterium
CAATCATAGGCCGAAAAAGAAGAATCAGGATTTCCTATATAACAGAAAAAAAGGGCGTTGTCCAACCCACATTAATTATGTAGGTTTTTCAACAGCCCCATTTTTTTGTGTCTATATTTCAATCCAAGAGAAAAGCTGGCATTTAAGCCAGCTCAATTGCGTTAGTAACAATGATATTTAAGATGAATAAGAAGGCGGCGATGTGACTTTCAATCAAGAAGATCCATTCATACATCGCGTAGAAGTTATATTTTGGTTTGACGTAGTAGGTAGTACCATCTCTCTCGGTCTTTTCCATCTTGAACCAGTTGGCCAGTTTTGGGTTGATCAGACTAAGCAAGGATAAAATACCCATGATGCCAAGCGGAATCGCAATACCAAGAGATAAATCATTAGTAAAGGCTAAGGCGTAAGGAATGACAATCGAGAATGGAATGACACTTGCACTAGCGGCAAAGACGAAGAATCCTGCGCCAGAGAAGATGAGATGAAGTCGATACGAGGATAGGGGAAGAATATTCGCAATCGTCAATAAGATCAAGGATAGTGGCATCAAGATAGCAGCGACTACCATGAAGGTGGTATCAAAGGACAAGAAGAAGAGGGATTCACCAACGGCGGTAGCCAATGTCGATAAACAAAGAAGAATATACATTGACGCTCTTAATGGGATCGAGGCGGACATATAAAAATTGTATGGGAAGGAATTCCTGAAATGATTCCTATCCACGCTCCCAATCAGCGAATTGCTGTAGATCAATACGGCAATATAGGCTAAAAAGAGAGCAAAGCCAACGATCATCATCGTCACAGCTAAATTGAAGTACATATATCTTTATTTTATAACTTTTGCCTTGTGAAGTGAATTCAAGGCGACTTTTTTATTGGTGGCATTGAAATAATAAGAGCCAGCAACCAGCCAATCGACACCATTTTCCACACAAAGTGGACCTGTGACATCATTGATGCCACCATCAACCCCGATCTTGAAATCAAGACCGAACGTCTTGCGGTATTCGTTGAGCTGGGCGATTTTCTTTTCGGAACCGGTGATGAACTTCTGACCAGCCTTACCTGGAATGACGGACATGACAAGGATGAAGTCAAAGAAGTTGAAGAGGTTTTTTAATTCATCAACTTCTGTTTCTGGAGAGAAGGCTAAACCGATCTTGATATTCGGATAACGGTCTCTTACTTCCTTGATCTTAGGAATGTCCCCTAAGGTCAATGTCTCAAAGTGGAAGCAGATTTCCTTGCAGCCAAGAGCGGCAAACTGATTGACCTGCTTTAAAGGATTGACGGTCATCAGATGAACATCAAAAGTGATCTGGTTACCGTAGATGAGATTGACTCTTTTAAAGACTGGTTCACCAAAAGAGATGGCATCGACAAACGTGCCGTCCATGACATCATAGTGAATGTTGGTAATACCTAGTGATAGCGCCTCTTCAATCGCATCGCCAAGATGGTTGAAATCAGCACTTAACAGGGATGGTCTAACTAAAGTTTCTTTTTCCATTGGTCGTTTACCTTTACTTCTTCCATGATTTTCAGATAATTCTCATAGGAGTCAAGGGAGAGTTCATCCTCCTTGACAGCTTGACTGACTGCACATCCTTTGGAAGATGGAAGATGGCAACAGTCTTTAAAGAAGCAACAATTCAGGTATTTGTCATACCCAGGGAAGCAATTGGCAAAATCGAGCGTCTTGACGTCTCTTAATTCCAACTCAGAAAAACCTGGCGTATCAAAGATGAAGCCATCTTCAAACGGAAGCAGGACAATCTCTTTGGTGGTATGTCTTCCTCGACCCGAGGAGACATATAAGGCATCGACTTTTCTTCTGAAGTCCGGACAGATGAGATTGATCAGAGAAGATTTACCCACACCCGTCTGACCGACAAAGGCAATCGATTTTCCTTTGATGTTTTCTCTCAGAAGTGGAAAGTCAAACTTTTCTTCATCATGCGCATTTAAAAAGTAGACGGGATAGGATAACTTACGGTAGTAATCCATTCTCTTCTGCAGCGCGTTCATCTCTCTCTTTTTTAATAAATCCGCTTTAGTAAGTAAGATACCAGCGGGGATATTATAGAAATGCAAGAAGGATAAAAACTTATCTAAGAGATAGGATGAAAAATCCGGTTCCTTACAAGAGACAAGAACAAAAGCCACATCACAATTGGATAGACGTGGACGCTGGAGATAGTTCTCTCGAGGCATGATTTTATCAATCACGCCCTGGTCATCTAAAGCGACGATATCACCGATAACAATCTTCTCCCCGCGATAGGTTATCTTTTTTCTATTGGTATGTAAAGAGATTTGATTATCCTCAAAGGAATAGAGCTGATACCCCAAAGAAGTGGAGTTTAAGACACGATAAAGTTTATCTGCCATTTTCATCACGGTCTTTCTTAGCGGCCCTAGCAGCCTGCTTTAAAGCCTTCTTTTGGGCTTTTTCTTCTCTTCTCTGCTGAGCGGTAGAAGAATTGGGACGCAAGAAGTCCCAGAAGGAAGACTGCTTCTTTTCCAATAAAGTTGGATTTTTCAATATCTTTTCTAAATCCTTGCGCATCATCTCGGCGGAGACATAGCGGTCATTAGGATTTTTCATACAAGCTTTATAAATGATGTTTTCCACCGCTTCTGGTGTCTTGGGATTGAATTTCTCAATCGATGGGAACTTGTTTCTGACATGCATGACAGCGATGGTGACAGAGTTATCACCGTCAAAAGGAACCCTACCGGTGATCAGTTCAAAAAACGAGATACCCATAGAATAGACATCACTTCTGGTGGAAGCGGGATTACCCTGAGCGACTTCCGGAGCGATATAATGCACGCTTCCGACGACAAATTCCTGACGGGTGACATGGGTGGAATCCTGGAAAGTGGCAATGCCAAAATCGCCCAGTTTGATGGTGCCATCACTGGTCAAGAAGATATTCTGTGGTTTGATATCGCGATGGATGACTCCATGGGCGTGAGCATACATGACTGCCGAACAGAGCTGGTACATGATATCGCAGGCTTCCATAAAAGAGAACTTGCCACGGATATCTAAAACCTGGCGCAAGTTCTGCCCGTCGATAAATTCATTGACCATGTAAGGAAGCCCCTGATAAGAGCCGACATTGACAACTTTGACGATGTTCTGATGATTTAAGGAAGCGGCTGCTCTGGCTTCTCTTTCAAAGCGAGAGAGGTTGGTCTTATTGGCAGCGGTATCGGGTTTCATCATCTTGATGGCGACATCTTTATCCGTAATTAAGTCATGAGCCTTGTAGACGGTGGCCATACCACCGCTACCTGCGGTCTCGACAATCTTGTAGCGATCATCGATGATTTCATTATTGCGAGAGATTTCTTCCATAGTTAATTTTCCCAGATGACGACAGCGACATTATCATTACCACCAGCATCAAGGGCCTTCTTGATCAAGGCTTTGGCTTTTTCGTTGGCGGTCAACTCTTCCATCATGACAGCGTGAATCTCTTCATCGCTGACCATGTTATATAAACCATCGCTACACAAAAGGATGGCGCGATAAGAATCGTTAGGAAGAACGAATTCTTCAATGTTGGTCAAGTCGGGATTGATGCCAACCGCATTGATAAGAAGATTCTTCTGCGGATGGGTCGCCATTTCGGATTTGGAAATCTTACCCGATTCAAACAAGAGTTCAACATACGTCTGATCCTTGCTGACCTGCTTTAGAAGGCCATCGTTATCGATGATATAGCAACGAGAATCACCAACCGAAAGGATGGTGGATTCCTTATCACCGATGATACAGGATACCGCAGTGGTACCCATCTCACGATACTCGTCGCCACTCAATGACATCTTATAGATCTCATTGTTGGCTTTCTTCATATGTTTTTTATAAAACTTCTTGGCTCGGCGGGTGTTGAAAACTTTATGTTCACCAGAAAAAGGAATGGAAAGAGAATCGACGACGATCTTAGAGGCGACCTCGCCTTTTCTATGACCACCCATACCGTCAGCAACAATCAAAAGCACACCATATTGATTTTTGATGGCGTAAGCAGCATCTTCGTTGTTTTTACGGCGTAAGCCGATGTCGCTTAATGCGGCGATTTTCTCATTAGTTTCCATCTTTGTGTTTTGCCCTCAGTTGACCACAAGCGGCATCGATATCCGAGCCGAACTCCTTACGAACCGTAGATTTGATATGTTTCTGAAGCAAGAAATTGTGGAAGAGCTCAATGTTCTGATCTGGCGAACGTTCAAAACCGTTTTCCATGACCGGGTTATACGGAATCAGATTGACATATCCGAATGTCGGGGCAATCAGCTTGGCTAATTGTCTGGCACAATCTATTGTATCATTGACATCCTTGATAAGGATATATTCAAATGTCACTCTTCTGCCACCGCTGTCTTTTCCATATTGGATGATCGCTGGGATGAGCTGTTCTAATGGATAAGCGTGGTTGATTGGCATCAACTGATCTCTGATTTCATTCGTTGGGGCATGAAGGGAGATTGCCAGGTTGACCTGTAGACCTTCTTTACCGAACTTGAGAATGCCAGGAACCACACCACAGGTAGAAACCGTGATGTGTCTAGCACCGATATCAAGGCCAAACTGAGAGTTGATGATGCGGATAAAGGATAAGACGTTATCATAGTTATCAAAAGGCTCACCCGTACCCATGACGACCACGTGGGTGACATGAGTCGAAGGATCACGAGCGCGTAACATCTCATCAAAATATAAAACCTGACCGAGCATCTCCGCTGGGGTGAGGTTACGTTTCTTTTTTAATAAACCGGAGGCGCAGAAGGCACAAGACATGTTGCAGCCGACCTGGGAAGAGACACAAACGCTATAGCCATAGACATAGTGCATCAAGACGCCTTCCACTTCTTGACCGTCTTCTAGACGGAAGAGACATTTGATGGTGCCATCGCTGCTCTCTTGCTTCAAGCGCATGGTCGGACGATAGAAATTGAAGTTTTCTTTTAAGCGTTCACGAAAACCTTTGGCGATATCACTCATCTCATCAAAAGAGGCGACTCTTTTCTGATAAAGCCAGGAAAAGATCTGTTTGGAACGATAGCTGGACTGACCCATCGCTTGCATCAGCTTGGTCAAGTCTTCTAAGGAATAGGAATAAATACTAGTCATGTTGGTTCTGCTTTCTCTTCAGGATGGCATAATAGCCGGCGTCACAATCCATGATGTTGGGGAACACCATTTCCTTATGGATGGTGGTGAATTCCTTTCTCTGAGAAAGGAAGGATAAGACCACTTCATTGCTCTCTTCTTTGTCTAAGGAATGGTTGATAAATAACAAGTATCCACCCTCTTTGACAAAACTGCTCATCTCTAATAAATCGGCAACCTGGCGCTTTTTGGACTTCAAGAAGTCCGTTTCTCTAAGGCAAGGAAGAACCGATGGCATCCTTCTGGCAAGACCGATTTTACAATCTTTACCAAAGGAGACAACCACATCATAATAATGATCCTTGACGTAGGTCTTGATCAGGGCGAGTTTGGTGTTGATGATATGAGCGTTTTTGAGTTTGAACTTCTTCATGACATCCACTGCCGAACGATAAGACAAAGCGTCTTGATAGACAGCATCGACTTTACTTTCAAAGGTATCGAGTGTCTTTAAGCATAACGGAAGAATCTGAGAACCAGATTCTAACCCGGTCAGTAAGATCTTTGGCTGTAAGGCGGGAATAGGAAGTTTTGAATAGGCTAGCGCTTCAAGATAACCAAACGGATATAAACCTTTACTTCTGACTTCCTTGATGGATAACGGTTTGTTGGTGGAATATAAAATCGTGCCGTCATCTAACGAGACATTTTCAAAGGCGTCATTCGATAAGAGTTCTTCTTGCTTACAGATCGGGGTAGGGCCAAAGAAGTTATAAGGTTTCTTATGAAGATAAGAAGCGATATTCAAGGCGTTCTGGGCACCATAATCCTTACTCATTCTCTTTAAGAAGAAGTCAGGCAACTCCAAAACCAAGGAATTATATAAATAAGGTGAAGACTTCACTTCATCCGGAATCTTAAAAGCCGTCTTGCTGGCTTCTTCTAAGACCTTGAAGTTACTTCTTGCATCACCCATGAGTCTTTCTTTGATAAAAGCGTCATGATAACAGGCGTAGATTTCTTCTCTGGTGACATCTTTATGATAACGAAGCTCAAAA
>CACXYG010000090.1 GCA_902771745.1 uncultured Erysipelotrichaceae bacterium
TAATCTGATAAATCAATTATCGACTCTATTTCTGATATTCGTGAGAAAGTCAATTCCTTACTCAATCAGGCTTCCCTGATGAGACAGAATGAACAAGGTAGCCTAGTTACCTTATCGCTTCATTTTGCTATCGTCTGCTATCCATATTCCTTGATCAACGACTTGTTTGCTGATATCCATTACGCCAAACGTATGGGTAACATCATCAACGAATACTTCCCATCCCGTTTGATCAACATGTCCGATAACAAGTTAGTGATGAACGAATCCATGAATCTCAACAACATGTCCAAGATTCTTGCCACCGTCACCAACTTAAATATCTACGCCAAGAACCCTTGGGATGATCTAAAACAGATCTTATCCAACTATGGTAACTTGATGAACCTCGATCAGGTCGGTTTGATCGTCTTGGAAGATTCTACCAAGACCTTCCGCACCTTGATCAACACCGGCAAGAAATCTTCTTCGGGCTTTGTGGAAGGCCAGGAAGTCTACATGCCGATGGTCACCATCCTCGGTGAGATCAAAGATGATGATAGAAGTTACTACTTCTCTCGTCGTCAGCATCTCTCTCAGCGCCTTGGAGAAGCCTTTGATAGACTATCGATCCAATCTGGTTACTTCTACACCATCTATGGTGATCGAAATAACTTGCGAGCGATTTTATACTTCATCAACCAGGATCATGATTTGATTCTGGATACCTACATGAAGGAATCCATGCTCATGGTGGCGACGAAGATCTCTGACTTCTATATGTCTGTCAGAAGAGTTGCCAGACTTACCGATGAAGCCAAAGTCACTTCTGCCGTCTTGAAGTTATCTGACTTTGCGATGTATAAGATCAATCCAAAGACGTATCAGCTGACGGATATCTCCGATGGTATCATCGATGCCCTGCACGGCAATGTCAAACGCGGTGATTACTGCTATAAAGCCCTTTATGGTTTAGAGCATCCTTGTGACAAATGTCCGCTTCGCACCAGCAAGAAGATGCGTTCTAGATTAGAGCCATGGGAGATTGAAACTTCCACGACCATCAACATGAACGAACGCGAGAATGATGATGTCATCATGCTGGCTAAACGTCTTCCTGATGAGAATCTCCCGATGGAGAATCCCTATGATCCAAACCTCTTGGTCAACTCCTACTACACCCTCATTCAGACCATGAAGAACGCTTACTACTTGAATAACAGAGGTTACCTCTTATTGCTCAAGTTTGATAACCTGATGGAGATTGTCTCCAAATATGGCTCAGAACCAGCCACCCAGGGTTTAAGAGTCTTTGCCGATAAACTTAGAGGCTTAGAGACGATTTCTAACGTCTATTACTACAAACCGGATACCTTAGCCATCGTCTTATCCGACTATGGTCAAATCGACGTCGTCAATGAGTGCGAAGCAATCTATGAGCTCAACCGCACTTCTTGCTTCAAAGATAATGAAACCTTATTTAGCATCACCTACTTGCCGATCATGTATCCTCAGGGTTATGCGTCGGCTGCTGACTTTTTAAGACATGCAGAGAAATTCTACTCCTCTGGCAAGTATAAGAGTGGTAAGAACTTCATCTACTTTGATGAATCTGATTACTCCAGACCTGCTTCCAAGAACGAGTTCATGCTCTCTGTCATCGACGACAAGTTCACCAACAAGGACTTCACCGTCAACCTTCAGCCACTGGTTCATACTTCTAACCGTAAGATCTTCGGCGCGGAATTGTTGTTGCGTCTTTCTGACGAATACAGAAAGATCGTCTTCAATGCTGACCAGTTGATCAAGGTTGCCGCTGCCAATGGTAAGATCGGTTTGATCTCCTCTGCCTTACTGGAATATGTCGGTGAATTATATGATCAGTATGGTTTATCTATCTTCAAGGTATACGGCTTTGAAAGACTTACCATCAACACCGATTACTCCTACTTGTCTGATAGCAACTTGACTGAGAAGATCACCGAGTTGTTCACCAAGCATCACGTTCCAAAGGGCTTCTTGGGCTTTGAAATCACCGAAAAGGATATCTACGATCACTACGATGATATGAAGAAGTTCATGAATACCTTGTCCGCCTTAGGCGTCATCCTGATCTGCGACCGTTATAGCGGTGAGTTCTTATCCTTTGATAGACTTAAAGAACTCAACGTCACCGAATTCAAGATCGATAGATTATATACGCGTTTCATCGATACCGATCGTCAGAAATACACCATGGTCCGCTCCTTGTTAGAAGCTGCCAAGGGCAGTGATATCACGGCTGGCTTAATCGGTGTTGAAAACATGGAACAGTACAAGATGATTCACGAGATCAACAACGATTCCTACTTGCAGGGTTACGCATTCTTCAAACCGATGGACAAGGGTTCTCTTGTCGATGTGGTTCGTAAGACGAATACCGCCTTAAAAGGCGCTAAGTAACGACAAACAATTTACTCTATGTTTGGGAAAGACCACCTCTTCGGAGGTGGCTTTTCTTTCTCAATTATCGGCATGAAAAAAACTGACTTTGCAGTCAGTTTTTCACTGTTGAATTTATTACGTTAGAAATCAATTTTCACTTTGATGACGGCTTTTTGAATGACTTCATCATTGACCTTGATACAAGGCTTGTGAAGATCATTTGGATAGACTAAGACAAAGTAGCCAGCTGCAGTGTTGATGACGCAATCTAACTTACCTTCGTAGTTGGTCTTATCCTTATCCACATTGTAAGGTATGGTGATATTAGAATCATCATACTTTCTCTTATCCACATAACCAATGCCCTCTTCGTTCGCTAAGACAATCTGAATATCTAACCACTTTTCATGACCTTCAATCTTAGCATCTTTAAATTCCTTGCCGACATAACTAGAACGATTCAAATATACTTCGCCATCTTCCTTGAGAATAGTCTTACCTTCAGGAAGAGCAAGTAAACCTTCTAAACCTTTTTCCTGGATGAAGTTGAAGGCGATCTGTAAATTCTTGGAGTAGGAGAAATCTCTGGCGGAATAATCTTTGATGTTACCAACAATCATATTCTTTATACCTCTTTCTTGTATACAAGTTTATTATATACCTTTCTATTCCATTTGGGATACTATTTTTGAAAATTGTGACATGGATACAATGAGGTACATTTCAGACCACTTAAAAAGGCAACCTGATATCAGATTGCCTAAGTATTTATTCCGCTGTAACAGACTGCTCTTTTTGAGCTTCCTTCTTGTTGGTGAAACGGATGAGGAAGAAAGAAATCGCAGCACAGACGACAAAGAGAATACTACCGACGATATAATCCCAAGCAGGAAGGGTTGGATAAAGTGGATAGATGTTGGAATTGACAAACATGGAGACAAGCGAACCTAAGATGAGACCTAAGATACCATAGAAGGCAGAGACTCTGTGTTTGGCAAGAAGATTCTTCATGACTTTCGAAGCGACAACAACACCAGCAACCGCACCGATGACTAAGATGAGCAGAAGGACGAAACCTGTGACCTTGAATCCGACATCTGTACTACCCCAGATAGATAAGTCACCCTCTCTTGTAGCATAGGTGTTGATGACTGGGATATACATACCGATAACCATCATACACATAGAACCGGAGATACCTGGAACAATACAAGCGCCAGCGGCTAAGAAACCAGCGACGAAGACTAAGATATACATGAACCAAGCGCGTTCTAATAAGAACTGGGATAAGTCGGTGTTGGTCAAGGCGGTGATAACACCAAGACCACCAGCGACAAGAAGACATAACAAGAAGGCTAAGATATGGAACACTCTTTCCTTATTATCTTTTCCTTTCCTGAGTTCAGAAATGGCGACTGGTAAGGAACCGATGATGAAGCCGCCAAATAGACCAGTGATGGTAAATGGAGCCGCTTTATAGCCTTTCTGGATACCGATTAAGGCAGCCACCGCACCGATGATGGCACCAAGAAGGAATGGCAATAACCATAAAACAGATTTCTTGAAGTGCTTCTTTAATCCGGTGATGTTATCAATCAAACCGTCATAACACTTTTCAGCAACAGCAATCGTACCCGCACTTAAACCAGGAACCGCAGCAGATATACCAAGGGTGATACCCTTAACAACATCAATAATAAATGAAATAGGGGTCTTTTTCTTTTCAACAGCAGTCGTTTGTTCGTTTGTCTTGTTTTCTTCCATAACTGACCCTCCTTTTGTTAACGCATATCATTATATGATATCCCACTTAAATTTTAAATGAATATCCAAGAGTAAATTACGTTATTTTTCTTTCAAAGGTGACATTTTTGAACCATACTTCGTTTTATAATATTTAGTAGATGTGGGAGGATTCTTTGATTATGGATATTGTTTTATTAGTTTTATTGATTGTGGTCTTGATCGCTCTGGTGATTTTGATGGTGTTACTTTTAAGAAAACCAAAGGAAGTAGCCTTTAGTGATCATTCCAAAGAGATGTTTGATTATCTAGAAAAGATCACCAAAACCAATCATGAATCTTTAAGTGAAATCAGAAGAGAGATGAATGAATTCAAGACGGAATCCAGCAAGACCATCAACGATAGTTATACCTCTCTTTTAAAACTGGTCACCGATCAGTTAAATGAGATGAATAAGAGAGTGGAAGGCAATTTGAAAACCGGCTTTGAGAATAACGCCAACAACATGAAAGAAGTCACCCTTGCCTTAGGTCAGATCACCAAGGCTCAGGCAAACTTGGATGCCTTAAAAGAAGAAGTGACTTCCTTAAATGGAGTTTTAACCAATAACCAGAAACGTGGACGTTTTGGTGAGATTGCGCTTGAGAGTATCCTTGATAATGTCTATGGTGAAACGCATGGGTTATATGAAACCCAATATGCCCTAGGTAATGACACCAGACCAGATGCGGTTGTCTTCTTACCAAAACCGGATAACATGGTTTGTATTGACTCTAAGTTCTCTTTTACCAGCTATGCCAAGTTATTTGATTCTAAGACTGGGGAAGAAGAACATGAACTTCGTGTCAACTTCAAAGCCGCCTTAAAGCAACAGGTCACCAAGATTGCTAGTGACTACATCAAACCAGGTAAGACTGCTGATTACGCCATCATGTTCATTCCGAGCGATGGTATTTATGCCTTCTTACAAAGCAATGATGATTTCTATAATTCCATCATCGCTTATGCGAGAAGCAAAAACGTCATTCTCACCTCTCCTAGCACTTTACAACCTATTCTTGCTAATATCAGAATGCTTCAGGTCAATTATGAAGTATCTAACAACATCAAAGGTGTCATCGCTCAGATTCAGAAACTGAGAAAAGAAAATGAAAAGTTCTTAGAGGACTGGAATAGTGTCTCTAAGTCGATCGACGCTTTAAATAAGAAGAAAGGTGACTTTGATAAGAGAGTGGTCTCCATCAATCAGAAAACCGATGCTTTACTTAATCAGGCCGATAAGAGTAATCTATTAGAGCCGGAAAATGAAACCGAAAATTATGAATCTTAAAGAAGAAGTCCAATTATATCAACCTTATAACGAACAAGAAGAAAAAGATAAAGCACTTCTTTTACGTTGCCTTGAAAAAGAAGATAACCTTTTTACAAGAGACAACGACCTAGTTCATCTGACCGCTTCTTGTTGGATTACCAATAAAAGCATGGATAAAGTCTTGATGTGTTATCACAAGATTTATGATTCCTGGTCTTGGCTTGGCGGACATGCTGACGGGGAAGAAGATTTACTCAAGGTCGCCCTAAAAGAAGCCAAAGAAGAATCTGGGCTAGAGAATATCAAACCCTATGATGGAAAAATCTTCTCCTTGGAAAGTCTTACGGTCGATGGTCATATCAAAAGAGGAGTCTATGTCTCTTCTCATATCCATTTAAATGTGACTTATCTACTTGTTGCGGATGAAGAGGAAGAATTGAAGATCAAAGAAGATGAGAATTCCGGCTTACGTTGGTTTACCCTAGATGAGGCTATCAAAGCGAGTAGTGAACCATGGTTTGTCTCTCATATCTATCCGAAATTGAATGCCAAACTGCGTGAGATGAAATAGTCTCACGCTTTCTTTTGTATGACGGGCATGTTATAAATCTAGGGTGAAAGTCCCAAGAGGCATAGTTGCCAGTGAACTCGATAGCGACTTGCAAAGCGTAAACCAGTGATGGTGCGTGAAAAGAAGCAATAGCGAAATAGTGGCCCAACGAACAGAAAC
>CACXYG010000091.1 GCA_902771745.1 uncultured Erysipelotrichaceae bacterium
TAGACTTTATTGCGAATTCCTATGATAGAAGTGCCCAGATTTCTATGGCTCTAGGTACTTTGTCGAAAAATGGTTTCCTTGATAAAACAACGATGAAAGACTATATTCGTACAGATTTTACTTCTTTAGGTTTGGATAATTTAGTTATTCATTTTGATGAAGAGTCCAAAGATGAAATCTTGCGCTCCATTGATAAGACTAATTTCAATGCTATCAAGTTTTTAGAACAAGATTATAAGAACTTTAAAGCTTATCTTAAAATGGGTCCAGGAGAATATCCTATGCCAACAGATTTCCTAAACAGCGAAGTCAGCGCTGATTTAATGAGATTCATGAAGGTTAGTAGTGTTGAATCTTATTACGATTTCTTATTGAAGGTGGAAGAAAACGTTCCACAATTCTCTAAAGAAGAAGCCGATGTGATTCGTACAATTTCCTGGTATCTCCCTCTCATTCGTCCGGATGAGTTTTTGATTCTGAAGTCTTTGATAGATGGTCCAAAAACTGTTGAGGAAATAAGAACTATCTATGACGAGAATCATCCGTTAAATGTTGAGACTTTTGAGCACGCTCTGAATATGTTGCAAGATTTATATTTCTATAACAAACCATCTAGTCATATCCTTCTTGTTACGAAAAAGAACGATAAGTATCAATTAACCTTTGATATCACTTCTGATATTCATAGAAAGTGGATTATGGATTTGCTGAACTATGGCATCGATAGATATGATCAAGAGTTTTATGGCCATAATGGTGGTTTGATGAGATATCAAAAATATACCAACATTCAATGGGCAATGGCTTTGAATAATTCTAACATTTACATTATGACTGGTGTCACATATACCAATAAAGGATTGGTTCTTACCATAAATTTGAATAAAGATTCTCAAAGAGATGAAAGATTAAAATATAAAGATAGATTCCTTTCCAATAAGGTCTTACAATGGGAATCCAAAACTGGCACAACTCTCGTAAATAAAACAGGTCAGAAGCTTCTGAACGTTAAAAAAGCACATATCTTTGTTCGTAAAATAAAGAAGCAAAATGGCGAAGATATTCCATTTACCTATTTAGGTATGGCTACTCTTACCAATCCACGTGTTTCTGATAACCCCGGAAAATGTCTGTTATTTGATTTGGTACTTGATGAAGCTGTCCCAGAAGTGTATAAATATGACTTTGGTATAGAGGATTCTGATTAAATATGAAAAAAACAGTTAGAGCAGTCGCAGCTGCAATCAAAGATGGAGATAAGATTTTTGCCGCCCAGAGAGCCTATGGTTTCTTACAAGGTAAATGGGAATTCCCAGGCGGTAAGATTGAAGAAGGTGAAACATCACAACAAGCTCTTATCAGAGAAATCAAAGAAGAATTAGATACTGAGATTAAAGTCGATGACTTTGTCATGACGGAAAGATATGAATATCCAGATTTCATTCTGGATATGGATGTCTTCTTATGTCATGTTGTCAAAGGTAGATTAGAAGTAGAAGAAGGAATTCACCTCGCTGAAAAATGGGTCAAGATTACTGACCTTGATAAAGTCGATTGGTGTCCTGCTGATCAAGAGATTGCTTATAATATCGCTTATCTTTATTGGTCTCATTAATCTTTCGTCAAATAAACGTTGAACCAGTTATTCCCTCGATCCATTTGATCGAGGGAAATTTTTGTTTCCAGGACTTTCCCTGGAAACAAAACAATGTCATTTTCATTTAAATCGGTGTAGTATCTTCCATCCCGGATTCCTTCAAAAACTCCGTATTTGAAAGACGCATAAATTACACCATTATGTTTTAAATATTTTAATAAGTTGGTTAATGCAATTTTGATTTCATTCTTCTTTAAATGAAGAAGAGATGCATTACACCAGATACCATCGTAAACCTTGTCAGAAACAAAGCTTAGAACATTCATCTTTTTGACGTTTAAACCGAGTTCTAATCCATGTTGAATAAAGGCATGTAAGCATCAAAGATTCAGCGTTATTGTTTAAGTCATCCTCCTGATGTACATTCCCTGTACTAAGGAGGATTTTTCGATGAAGCAAATCCATCATACCTACAGCGTTGAAATGAAGTTGGCCCTGGTCAAGGAATATCAGGAAGGCGATCTTTCACAGGTTATGTTTGCCAAATCCAAGGGAATCAATCCATGTACCTTTCATTCCTGGATTTCCAAGGTCAAAGAACCAGACCCACAATCGGCAGCCGGAAGCCAGTTGGTTGAAATAACGCAGCCGATAGTTTCGGCATTCAATGCCAAGCCGGCCACAAAGGCCTTTGTTGTCATTAGAATCAATGGTACTGAGATAGAAGTTGCCAAGGATTCACTGAAGGAGTTCCTGGAGGCCATCAGCCATGATTGAGCTTAGTAAGATCAATCATATCTTTCTCTATCCGGGGATGACCGATATGAGGCTTGGAATCGATGGACTCAGGCACAAGGTTACCGGTGAGCTTGAGGAAAACTCACTCTATGTCTTCTGTGGGAAAAGAAAGAACATGATCAAAATCATCGAGTCTGGAAGAGACTACGTTTGGTTATATCAAAAGAGAGTCAAGCATGGAAAATTTCAGTGGCCTGAATGCGGAGAAACAACTCAGATTGATAGAAAACAGCTGGAATGGATCATCACCAGCCTTTCCTTGATCAATAGAATAGAAAGTACAAAATCAAACGTGAAATATGACAGCTATTAATGGTTAAAATATCGATAATTACTAGAAAAATGACTTTTATTTTATCATAAAAAATGGTAAAATAAGGTATGGAAAATTTAAAGGATTTTGACCTTTCGTCATTATCTAAGGAAGAGCTTATCAAGCTCGTTTTGGAGATGATGGAAGAGAAGAACCAAATCATGAAAAGCCTTGACGAAACGGTCAGGAAAGCCGTAGCCTCTGCCCTTGAATCGAATAACCGCAAGTGGCAGGAAAAGCAGAATGAACTCCTCAGACAGATTCAGAACAAGAACTTTGTCATCAGGAAGAACGGCAAGGAACTTTACGATACCAAATCCGAGCAGAACAAGACTGAACCGATTGAAATCAACGAAGCTGAGGAAAAGGCACCGCCTAAGCCGAAAGGCCGGAGAAAGGGTGGGAAGAACTTTGCCGGCTTCGATATTTCAGGTCATGTCGATTACATCACCGAAAACAAGTGTCCTGAGCTCTATGATGAGAACGGCACACTTGATGAAGACTGGGTCATCATCGGAACTGAAGTGACTCGCAGGTTCCATACAATCCCGGCTCGTTTTGAAGTGGAAGAGGTCAGAACCTACAGATACAAGAACAGGAACACCGGTGAAATCCGTGAGCCTTTGTCAGACTATGTCTTCGGTCACAGTCCTTTGACACCTTCATTGGCTGCCCAGATTGTCGATGACAAGCTGGGACAGGGCGTGCCGATCAAGCGTCAGGCCGAATATATCACCAATCATGGATTTCCTGTCTCGGAACAGACAGCGTGTGGTTGGTATATGGATGCCGGAGAACTCCTCCATCCTTTATACAATGCCATCAAAGGATATCTTATCAACGATACCTGTCATTCCATCCATGCCGATGAGACTACCCTCAAAGTTGTCAATGACAGGAAAATGGGAAGGATAAACAGCTATATCTACTGCTATCTTTCCTCCTTCTATGATCACCCTGTCTATGTGTATGACTTTTCGGTGACAAGAAGTCCTTTGGAAAGGGCAATCGAAACCTTGGGCGACTATAAGGGCTATCTTACCGTGGATGGCTATAAAGGATACAATATCTTCAAGGAACGCGGCGTGAAGATACAGAGATGCTGGGTACATTCCCGTCGCCTCTTTGCCAAGATCGTACAGAATACAAAGAAGGAGAACCTGCGTTATTCAAAGGCATTGCTGATGATGAATGCCATGGATAAGGTGTTCCATGAGGAAGCAAAGATACATGATCTCGAGCCCGACGAGAAGAAGGCCCGGAGAAACAGCGAAGGCTATCTCACGAAGTTCGACAACGTCAAGAAAATCGCCGATTCCATCAATCCGGAACCGAACACTCCGCTTGAAAAGGCAATGAAGTATTTCTATGACATGTGGCCGGAGATGGGAACTTACCTCGAGGACGGTCATGTTGACTTAGACAACAATGCTGCGGAGAGGGCAATCAAGTGCTTTGTACTTGATAGAAAAGCGTTCCTGTTCGCCAAGACCGACAAGGGAGCCGAAACAACGGCTGAATTATTCACGATAGTTCAGACCGCCAAGGCCAATCTTTTGAAGTCCGACGATTATCTGCAGTGGGTAATGGAGAATATCCAGAAGATGGATATCCATGACCTTTTGCCGTGGTCGGACAAGATTCCTGCCAATGTCAGAATCAGAAGCCAAGACCTTGTCAGCAGAGATAATCCAGAAGCAAAGTAAAACCCCGATTCCATAAACAACGGAGTCTGGGTCTATTTCATATATGAGTACCTAGCTAAATTTAGCTAGCTAAGTTTAGCTAGCGAAGATAGTCAGATGAAGTCTAATAACCGAATATCTTAGTATCACTCTTGGGTGATGTCTATAACGCTGGATCTTTGATGCTTACTAAAGGCATCCTCTAGATCAATGCCTTCCACTTGATAACCTTGTTTTTGGAAGTAGACCATATCTCTACCACTACCAAAACCGACATCTAAAATAAGAGCATTATCTTTTAGATGCTTTTCAAAAGTTTCATATAGCGATGAAGAGAGTTCTATATCAAAAGTAGAATCAATATAGTCTTTGGCATTTTCAGAGTAGTAGCTCATAACAATATTGTAATCCAAGAAAGAGGTAAAGAAAATGGAGTCATTCGCTTGAATGACTCCATAATGAATAAAAGAATAATTTACTTCTTCTTGATAGAGAAGAGAACATTGGTAACTAAGGCACCAAGAGCAAAGACAAGAGAGATGATGGTTAAGACCATACCGGTGATAGGAGCATTAGTGGTAAGGAAGTAAATGGTAACAAGACCAACACCACCTAAACCTAAAGCACCAACCATCAACACCCAGGAGAGAACCATGAAGATTTTTCTGATAAGAGCTTTAGAGATAAAGTCGAAGGAGATGATGAAAGTAATGGTAGTAAAGAAAGAAACCGTCAAACAGATTAAACCGATCATAGAGAGGAGATAACCATTATCTAAGCCTTCAATGAAGGCCTTATCGGTGACATAGCCAACACAGGCTAAGATGACAGCGACAATCAAGGCAGCAAAGGAAGCGATAATTAGCGGAATATTGAATTTAACTTCCTCATTTGGAACATAAGGTTTTACTTCAACAGCAGGCTTTTCTTCTTCCTTAACAGGTTCTTCTTCAACAACTGGAGCAAAAGGAACTTCTTCAATTGGGACTTCCTTTAATGGCTGATTGGTAGGTTCTTCTGCTAAACCCTGATTGACTGGTTCTTCTGCTACTTCTTCAACAGGTTCAGCTTCAGGTTCTTCTTTAACTGGTTCTTCAGTAACAGTAGCCTCTTCGGCCTCTTCTTCAACTGGAGCAGTTTCTTCAGTAACAGGAGCCTCTTCTTTAACTGGCTCTTCAACTGGCTCTTCTTCTTCAACCTGTTCTTTAGCAACAGCTTCTTCAGTTGTTTTTTCTTCTTCGACAGGAGCAACTTCTTCAGCTTGTTCTTCAGGAGCAGGTTCTTCAGTTGCCTTTGGGTAATATTCGTCTTCTTCAAGACCTTCTAGTAAGGAACTTAAATGGGCGACTTCTAGTTCTTCAAGATTGGTGTTTTCTTCTGGCATAGATATTCCTCCCTCTTTAAATATATATACATAATTTAAAGAAAATTATTGTTTCTATTATAACGATAAATTTTCACTAAGACCAAAAACAAATAGATAATTATGACAAATTTAACGATTATTCCTTGATTACCTACATATTTAAAAGAGAATTAAACATAAAATATGTAAGTTTTATTGATTAAATATTTAAATTAGGAATTTAGAAAATGATGCCTCTAAAGAGGCATCATGAATTAGTCTTGAGAAGCAAATTTCTCATAAG
>CACXYG010000092.1 GCA_902771745.1 uncultured Erysipelotrichaceae bacterium
GTTTATTTTATCTTGTGGGAAAATCAGGGGCTGGCAAATCCACCCTGATCAATCTGTTAGGTTGTATGGATGATCATTATAAAGGAAGTATCAAAGTCAATAATAAAGAACTAAAAGAACAAAGTGAAATAGAGAAAGCCAATTATCGTCTATACACCATTTCTTTTGTTTTCCAGTCTTATCATGCTGAAGAAAAAGAAACGGTGTATATGAACCTATCAAAAGCTCTTGCCATCACTTCTCTCACACAAGAAGAAAAAGATAGAAGAATCCATCAGCGATTGAAAGAAGTCGGTCTTCTTCACAAAGAACAGGAAATCTTTAAAAATCTCTCCGGTGGAGAAAAGAAAAGAATCTCACTAGCTCGTTCCTTGATCAAAGATTATCAGATTCTTCTTTGTGATGAACCACTATCTTCTCTTAATCCAAAGCTCAGAAAAGATATCACCAAGTTATTAGAAAAAGAAAGCAAGAACAAACTGGTGATCATCATCACTCATGAGAAAGAAGAGATACCAGAAGAAGCGACCATCTATGAACTGATCAATGGCAATCTTCATCTCATCAAAGAAGGAAAAAGAGAAGAAAAGAAAGCAACCAGCATCCATTACCAGCGAAAGAAATTCACAGGCAGTCCTTTTATCAGACAACTCCTTGAGTCACTGAAGACCAAGCGAGAATTTCTGGTTATAACGTTGTTTTCTTTGATGTTTGCTCTCTTTTCTATCTCCTTATCTTTCCAGTTATCCGGCAGTGTATCCTTGGCCATGGAAAAATCGATGAGTGCCTATATGGATGAAAATTCTCTGGTGGTATCTAACGCGGATAACGGGTATAAACAAAATGGTTTTACCACCGCGGATTATGCTCAGTTAGAATATCTAAAAAACACCTACAAAGAAGATGTCATCGACACCAGTTCCTTCTATTTGACTTCGCTAGATTCTATCTTTGAAGATAACCAGAGTCTTCAGTTGAACTATCAATCTCGCTCCTTAGAGTTGAAGAAACTATCTCTTGATTCCTTCTTGGAATATAGAATGCTAGAAGAAGTCGACGGCAAAGAAATCTATGGCAACAGCAAAGTCAGTCCAGAAGAAGTCATCCTGGGGTTAGATGATGAAACCATCTATGGTCTATATATCTTACTATTTGAAAAGAAGCCAAAAAGTATCAACGAAGAGACCCTAGAACTGATTGCCAAAGGGTTAAACAGAAGCAATACCATGCTTCGCTTACAGGCCCTAAAGAGCGATTGGGGTTATGATCTCGATCATTCTTTTAAAATCAACGCCATCATTCAAGATGAAAGTTGTTATATCGTAAATTCGTCTAGTTTATTTGCAAATACATTTGTTACTGATGTCATGCATTTCAAAGAATGTCTCGAAGAGGAACCTTTGGATAAACAAAAGCCTTGGGCACTTAGAAAATGCGAAGGCTTTCGTTTATATCCCGGCCATTCAGATATCTTTTTAAAGAACTTTCTCTTTGATAAGACCACCCATGACTACTCTTTGAAAATGATGCAAGAGGATAACTACTATAAGCAAGAGGATATCAACACCCATAACCATGTCGCTCTGGTTAAAGACTGCCTTGGCAAGATTCATTTAGATGAGATCAATTCTTTTGCTTTGTCTCATCAAGAAGACGTTGAAAACATATCTTACTCCTCTCCTGTCTACACCTACACCGCTTCTGGTTATATCTCCGGTTTTGCAAAACCGTTCTTCTTTTCCAAGTACAAAGAAAAACTCAATCAAATTGAAGATGAAGCCTATTACTCCAACGAGGATCTCGGTTCTTTCCAGGGTTCTTTAATCGAAGAAATTCCTGGTGTCATCAAAGCGGATTTGATTTCCAGTATGGATCAGAAGAATGGTTTAACGTTTATCACTTTGAATCATTCTTCCTTAAAGCCCTATTATGGAAAAGCACCCACAGCCATGAATGAAATCGGCATCTCCAAAAAGATGGCCACCACACTTTTTCATTCCTGCACCCAGGCCTTAAACAAGAAGTTATGCACCCTGACTTTAGATAAAACAGAGAAAGTAAACGGCAAATACCACAATCACTTTCTCCCTGGAGAAGTATTGATCACCGGAATTTATGATAGCGACCACATCTCCATCTATCAGGACTCTTTATTTCCCCTTTGTTATTGCTTTGCTAACGGTGGATTAAACGCCATCGAAAGCAGAGTGCAGCAAGCGGTCATCAAGGTGAATCTAGAGCATCATTCCTTGGATTATTACTTGTCTGAAATCAAGAAGTGTGGAGACTACAACGGGGCCTTTCCTATGTACACCATGATTCAGGAAATCAAGAAGACGCTCTCCTTTCTCTCCTTGCTCTTTTTAAGTTTTGCCACCCTCTCTTTAATCACCGCGGTTATGCTTCTATCTTTGTCGTTTTATCTCATTCTCTTAAAAGATCGAAAACAGATTGGAATCTTATTAGCTCTTGGTTACACCAAGAGAGATATCGCGCATTTTTATATGTTGTTTTGCCAAATCATCGGTTTTCTGAGTTTCATTTTGTCTTTGTTTATTTCAATCTTCACCGAGCAAATCCTCCAAAAAACACTCAATGATATGCTAAACAGCTATATATTTTCTTTGACCCCCTTTATCATCTCATTCATGGTCAGTTTTTCAATTACAAGCGTTATTGGGCTAATAATTTCAAAAAAGTTGGGAAAATTCGCTCCAAATGACGTTTTTGAACACGCTCACGGGTAACCGCTTACATAAAAAGACAAGAATTTTTTGTCGCACATAAGGATTATTTATGATATATTTTTATTCAGCATTGAAATGTCAATGTGAAGAAAGGGTTTAGACTATGAAGGGTACTGTTAAAAAGTTCGACAAAGAAAAGGGCTATGGCTTCATCACTGGTGAAGATGGCAAGGATTATTTCTTCCATTATTCTCAGTTAGTCATGGAAGGCTTCAAGACTGCTGAAGTCGGTCAGAAGGTTGAATACACCGAAGCTTCTACCGATAAGGGTCTCAGAGCTAACGATATTCATTTCGCTGACTAATTAAATTCCATCGGCTTAGCTTTAATCTTTGTTTAGGTTATATAGCTAAATTTAAAGGGTCGCCTATCTTCAGGGCGACCCTTTTTGCATTGCTATAATTAACGTGCGTCTTTGAAAGACGAACCGCCAACAAACTCTCTCATGATCGAGTTGCAAGGAATATCCGCACAACCGATTGGGATGAAGTAACGAATCATGTTCTTCAATCTCATGGCGATCAGATACTCACTTAAATTTGGTGAGATCTTATCTAACTGTGGAAGAGCGATATTCCTAATCGCGCTAAGCTCATAAGGCATGAAGGAATCAAAGACAAAGTCCGCATTCTCCTGGGTTGGATAGATATACTTGAATTCACCATCTCTGACACTTGGCCACATACGAATGGTAGTTAAGGCATCGGTACCTCTAGTTCTAGCATCACGGGTGATACGTCTGAGTAATCTCATATCCGTCATAGAGATTGGTGTATGGTCGTCGATGTTGACCTGTGGCTGAGGGGCGATATAGATCTTATATTTTTGAGTGGTAGGAATATTAGAACAGACCACTGAATTCAAAGCGTGGATACCTTCGATGATGATTGGTTGATTATCCATCAAGGTGACCTTCTTACCTTCTTCACGTTCATGTGTCTTGAAGTTATAGACAGGTAAGACAACCGTCTCACCACGAATCAACTGATCCATCTGTTCGTTAAACAGAGCGATATCAATAGCTTCGACACTCTCTAAAGAAGTGCCAGGAATAAACATATCCTTTGGTAAGAAATAATCGTCCATAGAAATACGGATAGGACGAATACCCTTACTCATCAATTCAAAGACCAAACGATTGGAAAAACTCGTCTTACCAGAAGAAGAAGGACCAGCGATACAGATGAGACGAATCGGAGATTCCACATTGGCGATTTTCTGACCGAGTTCAGCAAGGGCGTTGTTGCATCTAGCTTCACAGACATTGATCAAGGCCATTGGCGAATACTGCTTGATGAAATGGTTGATATTGGCAACCGTATCAAGATGATTGTTCTCCTGCCAGTGAGAAGTGGTCATCAAAGCTTCGGCAAACTTGGCTTCATCGACAAAAGCGGGAATTTCACCATTGCATTCGGATCTTGGAACCTGGATGACAAAACCAGGAGCATAATACTTGATCTTGAACTTGTTGAGATAACCGGTGGATGGAACCATATTGCTATAGATATAGTCATAATATTCAATACCATCAGCCTTAGCCTTATAGAGATGAACAAAGTTCTCACTGCGGTACTTGATAACCTGAATCTTATCCTTAAATCCTTGCTTCTTGTACCAACCGATGGCTTCTTCCTTGGAAACCTTGATTCTCTCTAATGGAAGATCCATCTTGACAAGTTCCTGAACTTTCTTGTTCACTTTCTCGACAAAAGCAGGACCAATCTTAAAGTTCTTTGGATTCATGACCTTACAAAACATGGAACGAGAAATGTTGTAGAAGAATCTCATCTCCAGCTTTGGATAAAGCATCTTACAGGCCATCGCGACTAGATAACGCATGGATGCAGAGTAGATTTTTGTGGCATCTAAATCGGTTAAGTCTAAGAACTCAATACTATAGTCACCTTCTTTGTCAATGACATAGGTCAGTTCCCTGATTTTGCCATCGACCTTGGCGCAATAGTACTTCTTCTGCTCATCGCTATTGAGTAGCGAAAGCAATGCTGTTTTGGCAGCTACATGGATAATTTTCATATTTTTCTCCCCTTCTAAGCGGTTTCATAGAGTATTTTCTATTATATAATTTCTGTACAAAAAAGCAATCATTATATGATAATAAGTTGAAAATTTTTCAGAGTTACAAATGGAAACTAGAGTGGAAACCAAAGTAAAGTTTCCGGTATTCTGTAAGCGCTTTTATAGTGCTAAATCAATTCATTTGATTTAAAGTACATAATGAGGAGCAAAATTTTATGGACATTAAAGAACAAATCCTTGAAGAAGCCATGCGTCAATTCAATCGCGATGGATTCGACTTCAAGATGGATGATTTAGCCAAAGAGCTTCACATCTCCAAAAAGACCATTTATAAGTATTATCAGAATAAAGAAGACATTTTCCACGTATTTATCGATGAATCCTTCCAGTCTGTTCATGAACAGCAGGAAGAGATTTTCTATAACAACAATCTTTCAATCAAGGAAAAACTCCTTCAGATTCTCAACACCCGTTCCAAATACGAAGATCGTCTTTCCATCGAAAAGACCATGGAACTGAATAACTATTATCCACGTCTTTACGAACTCATCATGAACACCTATCGTACTCAATGGGATAAAGTCAAGAAACTCATTCTCATGGGACAAGAACAGGGCGTCTTTAAAAAAGAAGTCAATGTCACTCTCGTCCAGACTCTCATGATGGAATCTATGCAGATGTTACATCGTGACAACTTGTTAGAAAGAGCCTCTCTTTCTTATCGTGAAGCCATCAAAGAAGCTTCCGGCATCATCGTCGAGGGTATTTCCCTCTAGATTTTTGCATAAAAGATATATTTTCATTAAAAACTTTAGTTTTTATGATATAATCTTTCTCGCTTAAATTAGAAACATCAGAAGAAGGAGCATATAACCATGGCTGAAAAGAACGCTTTAACCAGAAAAGGTAAAGAAGATTTAGAACTCAAATTACAGAATTTAACCGAAGTCGAGATGCCAAAGGCTAACGACGAACTCAACTTTGCCAGATCTCAGGGTGACTTATCCGAAAACAGCGACTATGATGCTGCCAAGGAAAGATTTGAAAACATCAAAGCTGAAATCGCCAGAATCAAATACATTCTTGATCATCACACCATCATCGAAGAAGTCGAAGATGAAGGTGGCGAAAAGACCGCTCGTTTAGGTGGTGGTGAAATCACCGTCTTAGACCTCTCCAGAAACAAGGAACACAAGTTC
>CACXYG010000093.1 GCA_902771745.1 uncultured Erysipelotrichaceae bacterium
TCTGCCACCGCAAGTCTTACAGGTTTCGACATCATTTGGTGTCTTAGCACCTGTACCATGACATTCAGGGCAGTTATCTACATAAGAAAGTGGAATATCGACTTTGGTACCTTTGACAGCTTGGTCAAAGCTGATCTTGACCTGAACAGTTCTATCGGCACCACGGCGAGGCATGTTGTTGCGTCTGGCTCTGGAAGAACCACCACCGAAGAAGGACGAGAAGATATCGCCTAAGTCGCCAAAGTCTTCAAATCCACCTGCACCACCAAAGCCATTAAAGCCGCCCTGGAAGCCATTGGCGCCGTTATTATCAAACGCGGCATGACCAAACTGGTCATACTGTTTACGCTTGTTTTCATCGCTTAAGACTTCATAGGCTTCCGTCGCTTCTTTGAACTTGGCCGGAGCATCTGGAGATTTGTTTAAATCAGGATGATATTTTTTGGCAAGTTTACGATATGCACTTTTGATTTCATCCTGAGTGGCAGTTTTATTGACACCAAGGACTTCATAGTAGTCACGTTTCTGATCTGCCATGTTTCAATCCTCCTATGTAAGAATTAAGCCCGGTTCAACCGGGCTTAATCCGCTTGTTAATTAGTTATCTTTCTTTTCAGTGAAAGTGGCATCAACAACGTTTGGATCGTTGTTGTCAGCAGCACTGGACTGAGCGTTACCAGCAGCAGAAGCATCGCTGGCGTTAGCGCTGGCCTGAGCCTGAGCCTGATAGGCCTGGTTAGCAGCCTGCTGTAATTCTGCAATCTTAGCTCTGACAGCATCAAGATCATTCTTGTCAAGATCGGCCTTGATTTCGTCACGGATCTTGGTGACCTGAGCTTTGGTAGCTTCATCCATTGGCTTATCCTTATCGTTGGCAGCTCTATCGATCTGGTCGATTAAGGACTGAGCTTCGTTTCTGGTATCAGCGTCTTTCTTTCTCTTATCATCATCAGCCTTGTGAGCTTCGGCTTCCTTGACCATACGGTCGATTTCATCCTGGCTTAAACCAGAAGAGTTGGAAATGGTGATATGCTGTTCGGCGTTGGTGTCTAAGTCCTTAGCAGAAACAGAGACGATACCGTTGACGTCGATAGAGAAGGTAACCTGAATTCTTGGTTCACCACGTCTGGCTGGACGAATGCCCTCAAGCTTGAATCTACCTAAGAACTTGTTGTCGGTAGCCATTGGACGTTCACCCTGGAAGACCTGAATTTCAACACCTGGCTGATTATCTTCAGCGGTGGAGAAGATCTGCTGACGGGTGGTTGGGATGGTGGTGTTTCTTGGGATGAGTGGAGTCATGACGCCACCGAGAGTTTCAATACCTAAGGTAAGTGGAGTGACATCGAGTAAGACGACGTCCTTGACGTCACCACGGATGACACCGCCCTGGACAGCGGCACCGACGGAGACAGCTTCATCTGGGTTGATGGAGGTGTTTGGCTTCTTGCCGTTGTTTAAACGAGTGACAAGTTCGATGACGGCTGGCATACGGGTAGAACCACCAACCATGATGATGTCATCAAGGTCACTGACGGATAACTTAGCATCAGCTAAGGCTTTTTCAAATGGAGCTCTGCAGCGTTCGAGCAAGTCAGCGGTCAAATCCTGGAACTTGGCTCTGGAGAGGTCAGTTTCGAAGTTGACTGGTGCACCATCCTTGAAACCGATATATGGTAAGGAGATGGTGGTGTTGGTCTGAGCAGAAAGGTTAATCTTAGCCTTTTCAGCTTCATCTCTTAAACGCTGTAAGGTTGGACGATCGGCTGGGTTGTTCCTGGAGATAGCAATACCGCACTGGGTGTTGATTTCTCTGATCAACCAATCGATGATGTGGTTATCCCAGTCATCACCGCCTAAGGCAGTATCACCAGAGGTGGAGAGAACTTCGAAAGTACCATCACCGATATCCAAGATGGAGACATCGAAAGTACCACCGCCCAAATCGAAGACGAGGATCTTACCGGACTTCTTAGAATCCATACCATAAGCTAAGGCAGCGGCGGTTGGTTCAGAGATGACACGGACAACATCTAAGCCAGCGATGGTGCCGGCGTTCTTGGTAGCCTGTCTTTGATCATCGTTGAAGTAAGCTGGGCAGGTGATGACAGCCTTGGAGATTGGCTGGCCTAAATACTTTTCAGCATAACCTTTCATGTAGGAAAGGACCTTGGCAGAGATTTCTTCTGGAGTGAAATCCTTGTTTAAGCAAGAAACATGGGTCATGAATCTTTCACCCATATGTCTCTTGATGGAGTGAACAGTGTCGGGGTTAGTTAATAACATACGCTTAGCAGCGTTACCGACGACTTCATCACCGTCTTTCTTGAAAGAGACGACAGAAGGGCAAGTATTGGTGCCTTCTGGAGATGGGATGACTTTGACAGTCTGGTCATCCTGCATGTAGGAAACGACAGAGTTGGTGGTACCTAAATCGATACCTAAGATAATTTCTTTAGCCATAATTATTTATCCTCCGATTGAGTATTAAGCATTTTCTTTCGATTCTTCAGCGCTGGAATCGCTAGCAGCTTCTTCATTTGCATCTGTGACAGGAATGGTGTTGTCTTCTTCTTTTTTCTTGGTGACAATGACACCAGCTGGACGGATGAGATGATCGTAGAGTTTGTAACCTTTGGTGAAGACATCTGCAATCTTGTTATCTTCTTCGCCATCGACAGTAGAGAAGGCCTGCATCGTATTGGGATCATATTCATCGCCCTTCTTTGGATCGATGATTTCTACATTCTGATCTTTTAAGACGGAGAGGAACTTGGAATGAATCATGACGAAGCCTTGTAGGTATTTCTTGATGACTTCATCTTTTGGTTCATTCTTGAGAGCCATATCGAACCCGTCTAAGGCAGGAAGCAATTCTTCGATGAGAGACTGTTTGGCATATTTCTTGAAGTCTGCCGTTTCTCTTTCCACCTGTTTTCTGGTGTTGGACATATCGGCAAAGGCTTGGAAGTATTTGTTTTTCCAGTCATCAGCCTGTCTATCAGCCACTTCGAATTTGGCCTGGTAATCTTCGGCTTTCTTCTGGGCTTCTAAGACTTTGATTTTCAAGTCATCGAGCTGTTTTTCATATAACTCAAGTTTCTTCTTGTCTTCCTTGAGTTCTTTCTTTGCTTCTTTCTGTTCTCTTTTTTCTTCTTTTTTATCGTGTTTGACTTCTTCAACCGGAATTTCTTCCGTTTGCGATTCTACTTTCTTTTCTTCTTCACTCATTTTTTAGCTCCTTTCTTAGTGGTGGTTTTACGTTTTCTTGTCGGTTTGGCTACTGCGATATCTTCTACAGGAGATACCGGTACGAGTGAAGCACTCTGTGGGGCGCTGGAGAAGTAATAACGATCTAACATGTAGACGATATATTCCAGTGCAGACAAGACTTTTTTGTAATCCATTCTCTTGGGACCGACAACCGCTAAGGAGTTATCGCCATTGAACTGTTTGGAGACGATGGCGAAGTCACCCTTGTTGGCGTTGGTGAAGGCGATGTTGACATTGCCAAGATCGTCTTTCTCAGAGAAGTTCTTCTCTAAGGAATTGGGATCCCTCAAGGCCTCAAAGGCGTTGAGGAAGGTTTCTTTATTGGAACTGAATTCCGGTAAGGAGAAAAGGTTCTTCTCACCATAGACCTCATATCTTTTTCTGGTGAAGTTGACGATGCTTTCCAAGAAGGCCTGGATGATGACATCACCGCTGGTACCATACATCTTGGTGACAATTGGCTGTAAGGCTTTTAACTTTGCCTCAAGGTCAACGATCTTGGTTCCGGCAAGTCTTTCATTGAGCATGCCGATGGCATTGGTCAATTGCTGGAAGGTGACGTCTTCGGAATTGACGACGAAGGTCTTCTTTTCCACATAACCCGAATCGGTGATGAAGATACCCATCGCGGTTTTGTCAGTCAGTCTTAATAATTGGATAGAGACAAGTGATTCATCACTGGCTTTCGAACCTAAGACAACTGTTGCCATGTTGGTCATTTCTGATAACATCTGGCAGGACTTGGCCACGACATCTTCCACGGATTTGGATCTGTTTTTCAAGACTTCCTGGAACTCTCTTTGGAATTCCATATCGACCGAATTCATCAAGGAAGAGTTATCAAGATGGTCGAGGTAATATTGATAACCTTTGGCCGAAGGAACACGACCCGAGGAAATGTGGGTCTTTTCCAACATACCTTCTTTTTCTAACTCAGCCATCGTATTACGAATGGTTGCGCTGGAGCAGTTGAGATCGTATTTCTGCAGTAAGGCTTTACTGCCGACCGGCTGAGCGGTCTGGATGAATTCTTCGACGATGTGTTTTAAGATTTCGTCTTTGCGAGCTAGTTTCATACCGCCCTCCTTTTAGCACTCACTTTCCGCAAATGCTAATTAGTATTATAGACATGAAATTAGCAAATTCAAGTCCAGAGTGCTAAAAAGTGCAAAATTTGTTGTAATTATCGACCCTTAATAAATATATTTATTAGAATTTAGCACTTTTCCATCAAAAAAGCTGGCATGGCTGCCAGCGTTATTTCTTCTTGGGGTGGGCGATCAGAACGTTGATCTGAACACCTTTGGCACGGAATTTGGTCTCATATTCCGTTGGTGGAAGATAGTCGACGTTTTCCGAATAGAAGGGCTGAATGATTTCAAAATCAAATAAGTCAGCTTCTTTAAAGTATTCAATCGAATCATTGAATAAGTCGATGTTGTCCGTACGGAAATATAAAGTGCCGTCTTCTTTTAAGATGCGGTGATATTCTTTCTGAAGGGTGGGATAGGTCAAACGTCTGTGGTGCTGTTTCTTCTTTGGCCAGGGATCAGAGAAGTTGAGATAGATGGTATTTAACTGCTGATCCTTCAATAACGGAAAAACTCTTTCAATCGGCGCATTTAATAAGAGGAAGTTGTGTCTGTCCTCTTTGACCATCGCGGCATGCTTGACCGCTAAAGCAAAGGCGTTACGGTTGATTTCTACACCAAGATATCTCTCTTGTGGTTGAAGTTTACAGACTTCTAAAAGGAAACCACCTTGACCAGAACCGATTTCCAGGTTTTCATAGTCCTGTAGGGTCTCTGGTTCAAAATCCGCTAAAGTTCTTGCAATATCCTTGTTGGCAAGAAGGACGTCATCCGCCCATTTACGATGTCTGAGTCTCATATCTTATAAAGGTTTCTTACCAGATCTTAAGTATTCACTTAAATCATATATGGCGTGTGCGTAGATCTGCATGTTGTCATAGAAGTCAGAAAGTGGGAAGAATTCATCATCGCCATGCATTCTATAGTCACGGCCTGGGAACTGAGCACCAAAGGCGACAGAGTTCTTACTTTCTCTGGCGTAAGTGCCACCGCCGATGGCTTCTCTTTGCAGATGGGTGAGGTTGTAGCAAGTATTGTTGCTGAGCATCAAGAGGCTCAGAAAGATCCGCGCGAGAATATTATTCGTCAGTTAACAAAGCTTGGAGGTACGCCTTACGAGTGTTCGGAGGTGGACATCCCTGCTGATTTCAATTACTTCATCCCGTCGAGTCTACTCGCAGACCTAAGACGACAGGTTGTTTCTTTGGGAGAAACAAAGAGTCTGTCTGTGACAAACAAAGAGTCTGTCAGTAACAAACAAGCCGTTTCTTATATAGAAACATATCAGAACAAGTATCTTTATAATGTGTCGAACCATTTGGCTCGTCAGTTCTATGAGCAACAAGGCATCGAAGTGAGTGATGCTTTTGAGGTCTGTCCTCAGAAGGGTCCCATCATGCAGTGCCGTCATTGCCTGCGTTATTCCTTTGGGTTCTGTGTGAAGAATGGTGGACACAGACCAGAGTGGAAGGAACCTCTTTCATTGCGATTGGGCGACGGGCGGACGTTCCGTCTGGAGTTTGACTGTAAGCATTGTCAAATGAATGTGTATGCCAATGAGTAAAGCATATATATATAATAGGTGTATTAAGCCTGCTGTTCAGCGGTTGT
>CACXYG010000094.1 GCA_902771745.1 uncultured Erysipelotrichaceae bacterium
TTTGGTTCATTCTTTCAAAACCATTCACGCCAGCTGAGAAGTTTGAAGCCTTTGTAAAGAGAGCCATCTCGGTACACAAGACACTTCGCTTTGACATGTCTTTGTCCAAAAAACACGATAGTTGACGATAATTTCACCACGCACTTTCACAATTGGATTTTTATGTTTTTTTTATATTGGAAAAAGCAAAAACATCGATGTTATCGATTGTTTTAAAAATCGATATAAATTAATTAATTTTCTTAAAAAATCAGTTGAAAACATAGGAAAATAAAATGTAATCACTTACATGGATTTCCATGAAAAAATGTATCCGTTTACATATTTTCTTTTCAAAAATAATAACTATACTCTTCTTGCTGTGAAACAAGCAGCCTAAAAATGTCATCCCTGAAAGGAGTATATATATCAATGATCACCTTAATTCACTATTTTGCTTCTTATATCATCAGAAGCAACAAAGCTTACAAGTCCTTAGCTAAGTAGTTTGTAAGCTCCTCGCTTAATTTTCCCCCGACCTTCCCGTAACTGGGAAGGTCTTTTTTGTCTTTAAAAAATATTTTTTTAAAATTTTTTCTCGATAAAATCGAAGGTTTTCATTTCTGTAAGTGCTTTAGTGAAATAAAGTATTGACTACTTTAGTTAAATAAAGTATCATATTGGCCGTACTTTAGCGAAGTAAAGTGAGGTAAATGAAAATGAAAACAAGAAAATCTATGATGTTAGCTGTCTTATCCTTCGGTATGTTAGCTTCCTGTGGCCAGAACACTTCTAGTGCTGGCTATGTTGATAACTACAAGAATTTAAAAGGTTTTGATATCGACCTTGCCAAGGCGGCTTGTAAAGAACTTGATATCACTCCTGTCTTCCAGGAAATCGTCTGGGAACAGAAAGAAACGGAATTATCCGCTAAACAGATTGATCTTATCTGGAATGGTTTGACCATCACCGATGAGAGAAAAGAAAGCTTAGAGATCTCTCTTCCTTATATGTCCAACACTCAGGCTTTGGTCGTCAAGAAGGACTTCGCAGATGATAGCATCACTGCTGAAGACAACTATACCATCGCTTTTGAACAGGGTAGTGCTGGTGAAGATGCCTTCAATAACACTGATATGTTCAAAGGTTCTACTTCCGCGGGTGTCACTGCTCAGGTCACCGCTTTAACCGAAGTTTTATCCGGCACTTCTGATATCGCCATCATCGATTCCATCATGGCTGGTTATTATTTGACGGACACTTCCAGTTATGGTTCCAAGTTGAAGATTCTTTCCGGTTACGATTTTGAAACCGAAAACTATGGTATCGCTGGTAGAAAGGGTGACACCGCCTTAATCGCCAAGTTAAATGAAACCATTGAAACTTTATATAACAATGGTACTACCAATAGCATCGCTGACACCTATGGTTTGAAGAATGACTTGATCAAACCAGATGCCTATACCAAGTTTGACGCTGTCGAAGATAAATCTTCTTGGGAATATATCCAGAACAAGGGTAGCATCATCATCGGCTATACCGTCTTTGCTCCAATCGCTTTCGAGGCCTAATTATGTCTATTTCGTTTGCGGATGTCACACTGAAATTATTAGATGGTCTTGGTACCACTTGTCTTATCTTTATCATCTCCTGGGTTTTATCCATTCCTCTAGGTGTTCTCTTTTGTCGCTTATCGTTAAGTAAGAACAAGATCATTTCCAAAATCATGCAAGTCTTTATCTGGGTCATCAGAGGCACACCTTTGATGCTCCAGATCATGGTGGTCTTTTATGTGCCTGGTTTACTTTTCAACTGGCCATCCCTACCAAGAATTGTCGCAGCTATTGTCGCAATCGTCATCAACTATTCCGTATATTTCAGTGAGATTTTCCGTGCCGGTTATCAGTCCATCTCCAAAGGACAAAAAGAAGCTGGTTTTGTTCTTGGATTGTCGAGAATTGAAATCTTCTTCAAAGTTCAGTTGTTACAGATCATCAAGAAAATCATGCCTCCGATGACCAATGAGACCATCTCGCTTGTCAAGGATACCGCCTTAGCAAGAATCATCGCGGTCAATGAAGTCATGTTAGCAGCCGATAAGATTGTCGGCACTTATGCTATCGTTTGGGTATTGTTCTATACAGCCATCTTCTATCTCGTGGTTGTCGGTATCATCTCGTTGCTCTTTAAGGGTGTTGAGAAGAAGTTGAATTATTTTGAGGGTTAGTCTATGGCGTATTTAGAAATTGAAAACTTAGCGAAAAGCTATGATGGCAAAACAGTCCTGAATTCTTTTTCGGTCTCCCTAGAAAAAGGTCAGATCTTATGTCTCATCGGTGATTCTGGTTCTGGTAAGACGACCTTTTTAAGACTAATCAACTTCTTGAGCAAAAAAGATGCTGGAAAGATATTCCTTGATGGTAAGGAGATCACCAAAGAAGGAAGATTGACCACCAAAGAACGTCAGGCCCAAGCCATGAATTTTGGTCTTGTCTTCCAATCCTTTAATCTCTTCCCACAATACACCGTGATGCAAAATATTCTTCTTCCGATCAAAACCAAAGTTAAAAAGACGTTAAAAGAAAAGAAACTCTCACGCAAAGACTTCAAAGTAGAATATAATAAGATTATGGAAGAGAAGCTTAAAGAAGCCGATAATTTGCTTCTGAAAGTCAATCTCCAGGATAAGAAAGATTCTTTCCCTAATCAGTTATCTGGTGGTGAAGCCCAGCGTGTCGCAATCATCCGTACGTTGATGCTTGATCCTAAAGTCTTGTGCTTTGATGAACCGACCTCGGCTTTAGACCCACGTCTTAAACGTCAGGTTGCTTCGACGATTCTCTCCTTAAAAGAGCAAGGCCATACCATCATCGTGGTCACCCATGAGATGGAGCTAGCAAGTGCGGTTGCTGATCAGGTCATCTTCCTTGAAAAAGGTAACATCATCGAAAAGGGTGGTAGAGAAATTCTCCTCAACCCTCAAAGCGATGAACTGAAGAACTTCTTGTCCCTTGAACAATGTGAGGAAATTAACAATGGACAAACAGATGACCCTGAAACAGAAAGAGCTCGAGGAACTCTATTCAGCCTTAGTCAAGATTGATAACGTGAAAGATTGTAAAGACTTCTTGGATGACTTACTTACCGCCAAAGAATTAGATTCACTTTCTGGCAGAGTACACTGCGCCAAGTTGTTCATCCAGGGTAAGACCTATATTGAGGTCACCAATGAAACAACCGTCTCCAGTGCCACTCTTGCCCGCGTCAGCAAATGCGTCAAGCAGGGTAAGGGTTATAACAAGATCTTGAAAGATTAATCACCGTTTCATATTCCCACCTGAAAAGGTGGGATTTTTGTTTGTTTTCTTGTTTATCTTTCATCTCATTCGAGCAGAATAGACAATTTTCGTCAAAAACACGCCAATTTATGCCATTTCTTTGATTATATAGGTTGGATAAATTATAATATGTAAGCCGTTACAAAGGAGATTTGGTATGCTTTTAAACAACGATTGGACTTTTTGGAAAAAGGGTGATGAAGAACATAAGATCAAGGTAGATTTACCTTATGACGCCATGCTCAGAGAAGAAAGAAGTATCGATGCCCCAGCAGGTGATAAAGTCGGTTTCTTCCAAGGTGGTGATTATTTTTATGAAAAGAAATTAAATCTCAATAAAGAAGATTTGGAAAACAGAGTCATCTACCTTCGTTTTGAAGGTGTCTATCATGATCCTGTTATCACCATCAATGGCAAAGAAGCTTATAAGAGAAATTATGGTTATACTGATTTCATCTTTGATGCAACTTCTTTCTTACAAGAAGGAGAAAATACCATTCTTGTATCTTCAATCAACTCGGATCAACCAAACTCCCGTTGGTATTCTGGCGGTGGTATTTATCGTGATGTCCATCTTTATAACTATCCTAAAGCACACTGCATTCCTCGCTCTTTCAGAATCAGAACCATGGATTATCAAAAAGGTCTTGTCAAAGTCGAAGCTTTGATGAGTTCTCCTTGTGACGCCACCTTATCCATCTTGGATATGGAGGGTAAAGAAATCTATGCCGAGAACAACAAAGGTACGGAATTAACCTCGATTATTGAAATCCCTGATGTCAAACTCTGGAGTATTGATTCTCCTTATCTCTACACGTTCGTCTTATCCTATAACGGTGAAAAAGAAATCAAGAAGACCGGTATCCGTCAGATTGAATTAAATAAGGAAAAAGGTTTCCTTTTAAATGGTGTCAGAACCCCACTCTTAGGTGGTTGTATCCACTCAGATAATGGTCTTCTTGGTGCAGAATCCTATAAAGATGTCGAAAGAAGAAAGATTCAGATCATGAAGGATGCTGGTTATAACGCAATCCGTTCTGCCCACAATCCGATTGTCGAATCCTTCCTTGATGCGGCGGATGAACTTGGTTTCTTAGTCATGGATGAATATGTCGATTGCTGGTATACCCATAAGACCATCAATGACTATGCTTCTCATACCATGAACAATTATGAAGATGACTTGAAGCAAATGGTCGATAAAGATTATTCTCACCCATCTGTCATCTTATATTCCACTGGTAATGAAGTTGGTGAAACCTCCTTTGAAAAAGGTATCGCCTTTACCAAGACTTTGACGGATTATCTTCACAAGTTGGATGATTCTCGTCCAGTCACCTGTGGTATCAATGTCTTCTTTAACGGTCTAGCACATACGCCATTTACCGTCTATTCTGATAAGAATGCAGAAAATGATATCAAGGCCAAAGAAGAGGCCAAGAAAAAGAGAGAAGAAGAAGCCGCTGCTGGTAAAAAGAAAAAAGAAAAACCTTCTGGATCTTCCGATATCTATAACGCCATTGCGAATTTAGTCGGTCAGAACTTCATGAAATATGGTGCCAAGCTTGGCATTGTCGACAAGCATACCAAAGGCGCCTTTGCCAATATGGATGTCGCTGGTTATAACTATGGCATCAAGAGATACAAGAAAGACTTGAAGCACTATCCAGACCGTTTCATCCTAGGTAGTGAAACCTTCTTGAATGACGCTGGTGAATTCTATGAACTCTATCAGAAGAATCCACGTGTCATCGGTGACTTTGTCTGGTCTGGTATGGATTATCTTGGTGAAGCCGGTTTCAACTCCTGGGCCAACGGCTTGGATTATGACTTTGCTAACGACCCCTCTGGTTGGATCACCGATGGTGGTGGAAGAATCAACATCAACGGCGACTGGCTTAGTGAAATGGACTTCACGCGTGTCTGTTTCCACTTAGATACGATTGCTATCGGTGCTGTCTCTCCTCATGATATCGAAGGTAAGGCTCATCCAGCCGCCTGGAAGTTCTCTCGTGCCCTTCGCTCATATACCTTTGAAGGTTATGAGGGTAAAGATACCGAGATTGAAGTCTATTCCTATGCTCCATACTTTGAACTTTATCTCAACGATAAACTTCTCAAGAAATTCAAGAATAAGAAAAATAAGAATATCGGTAGACTCAAGATGAAGTATCAGCCTGGTGTCTTAAAAGCCATCGCTTATGATGAAAACCATAAGAAGATTGGAGAAGCTACTCTAGCTACTGCTTCAAAAGAAACCAAATTAAGTCTTGTTCCAGAAAAAGAGACTTATCATAAAGACGAGAAAGTGTATGTCCATGTTCGTTACACCGACGACAAACTTGAAATCAAACCATTGGTCAATAAAGAAGTCGAAGTATTATCCGTGGAAAATGGTGAAATGATGCGTTTTGGTACCGGCGCTAGATGGAATAAGGCTACCTACTTTGATAAGAAGGTTAAGACTTATTATGGTAGAGCCACAATGATCATCAAACCTAATGGCAATGGCCCAGTCACCATCAAGGTCAAAGACAGCGATGGCGAAGGAGC
>CACXYG010000095.1 GCA_902771745.1 uncultured Erysipelotrichaceae bacterium
CGATACGACCATAACCGAATGGGTGTTTGTGATCGGGTTTCTTGTTGGCAAGTTTGGTGCCGACGATGGTGATGACACTAGAGATGGCATCGGTAAGGTTATTGACCGCATCTAAGATGATGGCAATCGAACCGACAAGAATACCGATGAAGATTTTGAAACTAACAAGAACGATATTACCAAGAATACCGATTACACTGGTTTTGACAATGACTTGATCGCGATTCATAAATTACTCCTTTTTCAATTTGCCCAAGACTTTATAAAGTAAGGAATACAAGGCTTTGGCTTCCTCTGGTTCCAAACATACGCAAGAACCGATCTTATAAGGAACCTCAAGGGCTTTTTCTTTTAATTCCTCACCCTTATTGGTCAAAGAGATGATAAGGTTTCTCTCATCATCTTTCTTACGATGCCTTATGACATAACCTTTCTCTTCTAACTTCTTGACAAGTGGGGTTAAAGTACCGCTATCTAAAAGCAAGTACTCACCAAGCTTCTTGATATTGGTATCACCATACTCCCATAAGACAAGCATAGTGATGTACTGGGTGTAAGTCAAATCCAGTTCGTCGAGAAACGGTTGATACTGTCTGACGATTTCCTTAGAGGCAGCATAAAGGGGGAAACAGATCTGATTCTCGATTTTTAAAACATCATACTTATTTGCCATATTAAACTCCTTAAAAAGAAATGGCTTAGTTGCCTAAGCCATTATAGTATATTACTTTTTCAATTCAGCAACGACATCTTCTTCTAATTTTTCAGGGGTCGTGGTTGGAGCATAGCGGTTGATGACTTCACCTTTTCTATTCAAAAGGAACTTGGAGAAATTCCACTTGATATTAGAGCCAAGGATACCGCCCTTCTGTTCCTTTAACCATTTGTAGAGTGGATCAGCGTTATCGCCGTTGACATCGATCTTCTTGAACTGAGGGAAAGAAGCGTTGTACTTTAAAGAACAGAACTGATGAATCTCTTCATCAGAACCAGGAGCCTGGTGACCAAACTGATTGCAGGGGAAGTCAAGAATGACAAAACCCTGATCCTTATAAGTATCATAAAGCTTCTGTAAACCTTCGTATTGTGGAGTAAAACCACAACCGGTAGCAGTATTGACAACTAAAATAACCTTACCTTCATATTCTTTTAAAGAAACATCATTACCCTTCTGGTCTTTGACAGTAAAATCATAAATTGTGGACATAATTTCTTACCTCCTTAATGTAAGCAATTAAATTGTACACAATTTGTTGCAAGGAATCAATACCTTGCATGCAATTTATTTTTTGAAAAGTTTAATGGGTTTCCACCCAGTTCTTGATACGGTTATGACTCTTGGATGCTAATGTTCCTGGGATAGGTAAAGGATCTAAAACCTCTGCCCCTTTGGCTTTGAAACGTATGGTGGAGACAGAAGCACCAAGTCCACTACCTTCATGCGTGGATAACGGATAGATCTTCTTATTGGCAAAATCATATTTTTCCAAGAAGGATAAAACAGCCATTGGAGCCATGCTCCAATAGATGGGATAACACAAATAGATAGTGTCATACTCAGCAATGCTATCAGGAAGATTGATAAGTTCTGGCTTATCATTCTTCTGCTGAGCGATTCTAGCTTCTTCACAACACTGATCATAATCATCGGAATAAGGATGCTTCATGATTAAAGGAAGCATATCACCACCAGTGCATTCTTTGATGAATTCCGCACAGATCTGGGTATTGCCTTTTTCTAAGAATTTCTTTTCTCCATCAAACCAGTTTTCACCAGCTTTGGAATAATAGACGATTAGTGTTTTCATAATGTTTTCTCCAATATCAAGCCTTCTTCATTGATGACAAAGGCACATTTTTCATAAAATTCTTCACAACCTTTTATGGTATTTAACGTAATCTTCTTGATGTTGTGCTTCTTTACTTCTTCTATCACGAGATTCATCATCAACGAGCCGATATGTTGATGTTGAATCTTCTGATTGATAAAGAAATCGATGATGGTGTATTCCTTATGATCCATATAAGTGAAGATCAAACCAAGACAGCAACCAAGAATCTCACCTTCCTCTTCTAAGACAAAAGAAAGATTCATCGGAGAAGAAAATATCTCTTGAAAACGTTTTTGACATTCTTGTGCTGTCCAGTCTTCTTTCCAAGGCTCACCTTTAAAAGCCTCAGCCATGATTTCACTTGCGGAAGAAAGATCTTTTTCTTCCATTCTTCTTAATAATTTAGCCATGCAAACATTATACCTTTTCTTATCCGAAATCTTAAGGAAGAATTGGTATAATAATCAAGATGAAAAACGCACCATATCAAATACTGTACGAAGATGAAGAAATCCTTGTTGTCTATAAACAACGAGACGTCTTTTCTATCCGCACCAAAGATAAAAAGACCTTCTCCCATAATCTCTATCACTATTTATATCTCTACTTAAAAGAAAAAGGTGAGAACCTTTTTGTTGTCCATCGCCTAGATTATGAGACCAGCGGTGTCATGATCTTTGCCAAAAGCAAAGCTATGAAAGAAAAACTGCAGAAGTGTTTTGAAGATAGAAAAGTCGAACGCTATTATGAAGCTGTTATTAAAGAGAAGATTGAATTAGGAACAAAACACGATGTCTTGCAGTATCTGAGCGATGGGGAAAATGGAACCAAGGTTAAAGTCGTCGATGAAAAGACAGGTAAAGATGCCATCACTCATATACAAGCTCATAACTATATTCAGATCGGTACAGCCTTGAATATAAATATTGAAACCGGTAGAAGAAACCAGATCAGAATCGCCTTATATTCTTTAGGCTATACCTTATTAGGAGATAAACGTTACTCGAATAACGAGAACAAACGCATGTATTTAAATAGTTACGCCTTGATTTTCCCATCTGATTTAGGATTAAAAGAAAACGAATTTATCACTAAACCGCTCTGGTTAGCATAGACAAGAGCATATTCCTTTCTATTAAAAGCAAACTGGAATAAAATGTTACGATTAGTATTGGAGGAAGTACACATGGATATCTATTCAAATAACCACTACACAGGCGAAAGAGCCTTATTCCGATTACAAAACGCAGTAGTCAAAGACTGCCTTTTTGACGATGGTGAATCTCCATTAAAGGAAGCGAGAAATCTCAAAGTTGAGAATGTCACCTTCGGTTGGAAGTACCCCTTATGGTATGGAAGACATCACGAAGTGAGAAACTGTACTTTTTTGGAAATGTCTCGTTCTGGTATCTGGTATACCCATAACTCCAAGTTCTACGATTGTCACATCATCGCTCCAAAAGAATTCCGTCGATGTAACAACATCTATTTAGAAAACATCATTTTTGATGATGCGAAAGAGACCTTATGGAACTGTAGTAACGTTGAAATGAAGAATGTCAAAGCCAAAGGCGATTATCTTGCCATGAATGTTCAGGGCTTGAAAGTTGATCATTTAGAATTGGATGGTAACTACTTTGCAGATGGTGCTAGTGACATTGAAGTCACTAACAGCGTCTTAAATTCCAAAGATGCCTTCTGGAATTGCAAGAATGTCACCGTCAGAGATAGTGTCATCAATGGCGAATACTTCGGCTGGAACTCCGAAAATGTCACTCTCATCAACTGTACCATCTCGTCTCATCAGGGTTTCTGTTACATGAAGAATCTCACTTTGATCAACTGTACCATCAAGGATTCTGATTTGACTTTTGAATATTGTGAAAACATCAACGCTCAAATCAATTCTTCTCTCTCTTCTGTCAAGAATCCAATCTCTGGTGAAATCAGATGTGAAGGTGTCAAAGAGATGATCAGAGATGATGAAAGAATCGATTTGACCAAGATTCATGTCTTAGTCAAAAAGGGTGATGGTTATGAGCAAATATAACTTTGATGAATTGACCGATCGTCGTAATACCGGCAGTGTGAAATGGAACGTCAAAGAGGACGAACTTCCGATGTGGATTGCCGATATGGACTTTAAGACAGCTCCAGAAATCAAGGCTGCTTTAGAGAAAAGAGTCTCTTCTGGTATCTACGGTTACACCGAACCAGGTGATGACTGGTATGACGCATATATCCGCTTTTTTGAAGAAAGACATCACTTCACTATTGCAAGAGATTGGTTAGTTTTTTGCACTGGTGTAGTGCCAACCATTTCTTCTAGCGTCAGAAAACTCACTTCGGTTGGTGATAATGTCATTGTTTTATCTCCTGTCTATAATATTTTCTATAATTCCATCATCAACAACCAGAGAAATATTCTTCAGGTTCCCTTACTTTATAAAGAAAACGAATACTCTATCGATTGGGAGAACCTCGAAAAAGCTTTACAGGATGAAAAGACCACTCTTTTGATTTTCTGCAACCCTGCCAATCCAGTCTCTAAGATCTGGTCAAGAGAAGAATTAGAACGTCTTGGTAAACTCTGTGCTGAAAACAACGTTCCAGTTCTTTCTGATGAAATTCATTGTGAACTGGTTCGTCCTGGTAAGGAATATATTCCTTTTGCCAGTGTCAACGATACCAATCTGAATAATAGTATCATGGCTATAGCACCAACCAAGACTTTCAACTTGGCGGGCATTCAGACATCTGCTATTGTCATTGCAAATCCTGAATTAAGAAAAAAAGTTGTTCGTCAAATCAACACCGATGAAGTCGCTGAACCAAATGTCTTTTCCTGCCCAGCAGCCATCGCCGCTTTTAATCAAGGAAGAGAGTGGCTTGATGAATTAAGAGAATATCTCTTTGCCAATAGAGATTTTGTCAAATCCTATTTGCAGACGAATATTCCAGAACTTACCTTAGTCGATGGCGATGCCACCTACTTATTATGGATCAACATCGATAAACTCAATACAAACAGTGAAGAATTCACCACCTTCTTAAGAGAACATACTGGTTTGATTGTCAATGAAGGTAAAGAATATGGTGGAAATGGAGACCACTTCATTCGTCTTAATGTCGCTTGCCCAAGAGCGAGACTTTTAGAAGGACTTCAAAGATTACATAAAGGCGTGATAGAATTCTTACAGAGGTAACAAGTATGAACTTTTTAGAATTAGCAAGTGCGAGACATTCTTGTCGTGAATATACGGAGAAGAAAGTCGAAGATGAAAAATTAGATTTGTTGATCAAAGCGGCTCAGCTTGCCCCTACCGCCAAGAACAAACAGATTTTCAAACTCTATATCGCTCGCTCTCCTAAAGCCTTGGCCAAGATTGATGAAATCACCTTCTGTCGCTATAAAGCCAGTACAGTCATCATGATTGCTTATGATAAAGATAATGTCTATGTCTATCCAGAAGAAAGAGAAAAATTTACATCTGGTGAAGAAGACTGCGCTATTGTCTTAACACACATCATGTTAGAGGCTAAAGAATTAGGTCTTGATACCTTATATATCAACCGTTTTTCTCCATTAAAAGCCAAGGAAGTATTCCATCTTCCTGAGAATATGGTTCCGGTTGCCCTTCTTGATGTCGGTTATGAAGTGGAAAAGGAAAACGCCATTGCTACTCTTCATTATCAGACCAAAGAAAAAGAGGAATTGGTTGAGATTCTTTAGAAAAATCCCTGAAGGTCGCTTCAGGGATTTTTCTATTTCACTAGGAATTTACTTTTTTATTGTGGATTGAAACGTTCTGGTATGAGTGTGAAACTCAGTTTTCAATTGACTGAATTTTTGTAAATTATCATTCACTTATCAGTCAAAAAATGATTCAATATAGATGAATAAATATCACTCTTACATCACTTCAAGCATCATATGTATATCTCGTCGATATATATACTTTTTTTGTAGTTGTCATGGAGCATGACTATGGATGGAAT
>CACXYG010000096.1 GCA_902771745.1 uncultured Erysipelotrichaceae bacterium
ATGATTATGTAAGGTATCAATGGCTTCCTTGACTTCTAAGATATTACCGATGGCATTACCCAAAGGCTGATTCATGGTCGTGATTTCCGCTCTGACACTTCTATTGAAGTGCGCGCCGATTTCCACCATCAACTTGGCCAAGATTTCCGCTTCTTCCTTCGTGCGCATAAAAGCACCACTGCCATACTTGACGTCTAACAGAATGACATCACAACCAGAAGCTAACTTCTTAGACATGATACTCGAGGCAATCAAAGGTATAGAATCGACAGTACCCGTGACATCTCTTAAGGCATAAAGTTTCTTATCAGCCAAAACAATATCTTTACTCTGGCCAATGATGGACATACCAACTTTATTGACCGTATCAAAGAACTCTTTTGGAGTCAAGGTGATAGACATACCTGGAATGGATTCCAGCTTGTCTAAAGTACCGCCGGTAAAACCAAGACCACGGCCAGACATCTTAGCAACCTTGATGCCAAGAGCAGCGACCATAGGACATAAGGTCATGGAAGTCTTATCGCCAACGCCACCAGTCGAATGCTTATCGGCTTTGATACCGTCAATCTTGCTAAGATCGAACATCACGCCAGAATTCATCATGGCTTCGGTCAAAGAGAAGGTTTCCTTCTTGGTCATACCCTGGAAACGAATCGCCATCAATAAAGCGGAGACCTGATAATCGGGAATGATACCTTTACAGTAATCCTCGATCCAATACTTGATCTCTTCGTCACTCAGTTCCTTACCATTTTTCTTCTTCTCAATAATAGAAAGAATGTCCATACGTTTCACCTCGATATTGTTTTTCATTATATCACGACTAAAAGAAAGACTAAAACCGGTGAACCAGAAGGCTCACCGGGTAATAAATTAAGCGATTTGATTGCGGAAATACTTTTCAAATTCCGCAGTCTTGATGTTATCTAACATACCGCCATGGGCAATGGAGATACGGCCTGTTTCTTCGGAAACGACGATAGTGATAGAATCCGTAACTTCACTGATACCTAAAGCAGCTCTGTGACGAGCACCAAATTTACCGGTGATAGCTCTGGTAGACGGTGGATAATAGACGGCAGCAGCGATGATGGTATTACCCTTGATGATGATGGCACCATCATGTAATCTGGTACCTTCATAGAAGATGGTCTCTACGATTTCAGGAGTAAATGGGGTGTTGATGTAAGTGCCGCTCTTCATGAAATCATCCATTGGTGTATCTTTCTCAAAGGTAATCAAGGCACCGACCTTGTTTTCACTAAGCCAGTTGACGGCCGTAACCACATCCTTGATCAACTTTTCCTTGTCGTAGCTAGACTTGGCATTGGCAAGAACCGGGCTGGTCTTTAACGACTTGGCAAGATACTTTCGCAAGACACCCGAGTTGATGGTCAAGCAGATCACCGTCAAGACAGTAATCATAGCCAAAGATAAGTTTGGCAAGTACTCCATATCGGTTAAGAACATGGATACAACATAAAGGGCATCGAGTAAGACATAACCGATGACAACCCAAATTCTTCTTAAACGGAAACAGATAAAGAAAGATACCAAAACAATGATACTGACACAAATGGCAATATCGGTAATGGACCAAACATTAAGTTCTTTTATCGCTGATTCTGTCGCAAGGACAACACTGTTTAAAAATGAACCCATATTCACCTGCTATATGATGTACAAATTAGTATAATTTATAATAAAAAATAAATAAAGCATTTTTTGACAAAACACACTAGTATTTATACGTTTTTTGTCAAATTCAGAAAACCTAAGACCGTTTCTGGAAGGTTTACATAATCACAAATAGAACAACTTACTTCTTTCATATTCTGCACTTTTTCAAGTTCTTCAGCTGGTTTGATTGCAACCACCTGAGCAACATGGGCTTTATAGGCGCTTAAGATACCCGCTTTAGAATCTTCAAAGACAACTGTCTTTTTCGGATCCGCTTCTAATTGTTTTAAGGCGCGCTGATAAATCATCGGATGAGGTTTACCCTTAGTAAGGGTACCATCATCATAAATGATGTTTTCCTTTTTAAACCAACGGAGAAGATCAAATGTCTTGATATACCAATCCACATTGGGTTTACGACTGGCAGTCGCAATGGCAATCGGAATGTTCTTGCTTACTAATTCATCCAAAAGTTCTGGTAAGCCATTGACTAGATGAAGTGTTGGTTGATCTTGTTCACACATCTTTTGATAGATCAATTCTTTTTCGGTAGAGAGTTGTTCCACTTCCGCTTGCGAGAATTCCCTCTCAGCCAGATATTCTAAAATCTCTTTGTTGTTAAATCCGTGGATGTGAAGCGGAAACTCCTCATCCTTGATCTCACGGTTGAAACGAGTCAGAGCAAACTCTCTCCAAGATAAGACATGCTTATCCTCATCAAAGAACATCGTGCCGTTGAAGTCAAAGATGACATAACGCTTTTCCTGATATCCGAGTTCTTCTAGACTATTCGTCTTCGGAAAGCAGTTATCATAAGTCTTTTTTAAATCCGCATAGGTGACATGGGTATAGATAGAAGTCGTACGAATAGATTCATGACCTAAGAATTCCTGAATGGTTCTTAAATCCGCTCCGTTATTCAATAACTCCGTAGCAAAGGAATGACGAAGCATGTGAGGATAGATCTTTAATGGAAAGCCTGCTTTTAGACCAGCCTGAGAGACGATATATTCTAATCCACGTTCGGTTAGTGGTTTACCTTGGTTATTTAAAAACAAAGTATCTTCTTCCTGATCAGAGAAACCCAAAAGTCGTTTTCTCAAGTTTTCACAATAGTGAAGCAAAGCCTTTTTGGCAACCTCGGAAAAAGGAACAATTCTCTCTTTCCCACCTTTACCAAAGACACGGACGCGCTTGCTGGAAAAGTCACAAGAAGAAACCTTTAATGCGATGATTTCTCCACAACGTAGACCAGAAGAAAACAAGAGTTCTAAAATCGCCTGATCACGAGAGGCTAACTTATCTTCTCTCTTCTGATTGGAATCAAGTAAGTCAGTGATTTCTTCATAAGAAAGAAATTCCGGAAGTTTTTTATCCTTCTTAGGTGTCGTCACCGTCTCAAAAGGATTGTTCTGATAATGCTTGTAGGTATAAAGATACTTGTAGAAATGACGAAGAGCAGAAAGCCTTCTCTTGATACTCGACTTATCCATATGTTCCAAGTTGAGATTCAAAAGATAGATACGGATAGTCTCCTTATCCACCTGTTCCTTGCTTTTCTGTTCACCAGAAAGGAAAAGAAGGAAGTCAGCGACATCTTCTCCATAAGACTTTCTCGTCTTCTCGCTATAGCCTTTTACACCGATAAGATAGTCCAAGAAAGAATGAAATTCCTCATCCTCTACTCTTGCAATCTTGTTGGTATATTCTTTTTCTTTGTCCATGTTATAACCCACAGATACAGTATAAGAAGACGGATAAGAACTGGAATATAGTTCCACCAACAACAAACATGTGGAAGATGGAATGCCAGTATCTCTTCTTAGACCCGATACCATAAAGGATGGAACCGATGGTATAAGTAACACCACCTAAAATCAATAACCAGGTACCCATGATTCCCATCGGGCCCTCAATAAGCCAAGGATAGAAGAAGATGATACCCCAACCCACTGCGATATATAAAATCATCGAGATGACTTTGACAATCACTTTTCTCATCATCGTGGCATTTAAGACAACACCCAAAACCGCCAAAGTGATAACCACACCTAAAATGATGTAGTTATATGGTTGATGAGCAGATAGTCCTAACAGGGTAACCGGTACATAAGTCCCGGCGATCAAGACATAAATCGTACAATGATCGATGATCTGAAAGACCATCTTACCTCGGTTGATTCTTAAACCATGGTAAATCGAAGAGACCGAATAAAGCGTGATACTTGTCACTCCAAAGATGATCATCGACATCAAAGCAATGCCATCTCCTGGACGAAGAAGCACGCTGAAAATGATGGATAAGACCATGCCGATGATAGATAAACCACCACCGACAATATGGGTGACCATATTAAAAATCTCTTCACTGCGAAGGTAGAAAGGAAGATTCTTCTTCTCACGTAAGGCCTTGATCTCATCGGGAGAAAGATATTTCTCCTTGATTTTGGTCTCCTTTTCATGATTGCCGGTAAAGTCATTCTTCAAGAACTGCTTTTTGGCGGCATATTCTTCCTTCATCAGCTTGATTCGGCGCTGATATTCCCTGACTTGCTGCTGATATTCTTTCTTATGAGCAAGCAATTCTTCTTGATAATCTTCAATCTTCTGATTGTGTTCTGCTGCCAAACCGCGTTTGGCTTCAATGTATTCTGTTTTTGTCATGCAATGATTATAAACGAAAAGGTCGCCCTTGTGGGGGGACCATGCATTATTTCGAACTCTTTTTACGATAATAGCTCTTACGATAAGACTTACGTGGAGATGGATCGTTTGGATCGTTTTGAATATAGTGGCAAGCAGGATAGTTAGAACAACCGATGAACTTCTTACCCCAACGGCTGGTCTTCTCGATGAGATGACCAACACCACACTGTGGACAAATCGGTGCATCTTCTGGAATCTCAACCGGCTTCTTTTCGACTCCGATTGGATTACCTTCCATATCTTCCATGTAATTGCACTTTGGATAGTTGGAACAACCGACAAACTGACCCTTCTTACCATTGCGGATGACAAGTTGACCACCACATCTTGGACAGACATGATCAGCGACCATATCCGGCTGGTCTTTTTCAATGTAAGTGCAGTTTGGATAATCCGAACAACCGACAAATTCGCCATATCTACCTTTACGATAGACCAACGGTTTGCCACAGACAGGACAGACTCTACCTTCGACAACCTTTGGCTGGAGTTTTTCCATGTTGCTTTCGGCAGAATCAAAGTACTTGGTAAACTCTTCCCAGAAATCAGCAAGAAGTCTGATACGGTCAGTCTGACCATCCGCGATACTATCGAGAGAGTTTTCCATACCAGCAGTATAACTGGCATCCATATACTTCGGGAAATATTCTTCTAGACGGTCGGCAGTCAATTCACCCTGCTGGGTAGGAATTAAAGAGCCTTTGACATTCTCGACATAGTCTCTATCTAACAAAGTAGAGATGGTCGTGGCATAAGTCGAAGGACGACCGATGCCGTTTTCCTGCATCAATTTGACGACTCTACCTTCATTATAGCGGTTTGGCGCTTTGGTGAAGTGTTGCGTCTTTTCAATATCACTGGCGGTGAAAATATCGCCTTCTTTGACGTTCTTCGGAAGCTTGTTACCACTATCTTTTTCTTCATAACGTCCGTAAATAGCGAAATAACCAGGGAAAACATTTTTCGTAGCAGAGGTAGTGAAGTCATAGTCATTACCACTTAAGGTAAGCGTAGTGACCTGGTCTTGCTTGGCCGCCATAAGAGAAGCGACAGCTCTATCATAGATTAAGGTATATAAGGTTAATTCATCTCTGGTGAGATAAGGTTTAACTCTTTCTGGCGTTAACGTGATATCGGTTGGACGGATTGCTTCATGTGCATCCTGAACATTCTTGTTGTTCTTCTGCATATGAGCATAACCGAGATATTCTTTACCATAACGAGCGATGATGTGATTCTGAGCAGCGTGGACAAACTCATCAGCCAAACGGGTGGAGTCGGTTCTCATGTAGCTGACCAAACCAGTCAAAGTACCATCGATTTCTTCACCTTCATATAAGCGCTGAGCAACTGCGGTGGTCTTCTT
>CACXYG010000097.1 GCA_902771745.1 uncultured Erysipelotrichaceae bacterium
CGTTGAAGACATCACCGATAGAAAGCATGTACTTTCTATGGGTGACCTTCTTAAAGCCAGCGGCGATACCACCACCGACACGAGAGGTCGGAGAAAGTCTATCTTTTAAATCAGGACGCTTGTATTCCAATCTCTGAAGTTCTTCCATCAACTGGTCAAACTCGGCATCCGAAACGGAGGACTGATTTAAAACGTAGTATTCGTAGTTATAGCGATTGAGAAGTTCAGTGAGTTCCTGAACTCTCTCTTTTTCTTTATCGATAACAGACATGACTATTCCTCCTCTGGATTCATCTTACGGAAGGCTTTAAAGCCGATCATCAACTTCTTGGTACCATATTCTTCTTTGAATCTGACGGTGATCTTATTGCCTTCGACAGCGATAACCTCACCCTTACCAAAGGAGGTATGAATGACTTTATCACCAATCGCATAATTGTTATCGCCACCACCTTGCGTGCTAGATTTCATGCTGCCAGCCTGTAAGATACCTCTGGCATTAGGAGAGATAGAACCAAACATGGAGGCGCTTGGACGATGACTTCCGGTATAAGCGGAATAATTGCTGGCTGCTGGAGTAGCCGGTGTGGATGGACGATTGACAATATTTAATTCACGAAGGAAACGGCTTGGCGTATACATCTGACCGTTGCGGAAGTTTCTTCCGCCAAAGCTGGAAAGATATAACTTCTTCTGCGCTCTGGTGACACAGACATATAACAGTCTTCTTTCTTCTTCAATGGCGGACTTTCTAATGTCCTGTAAAGCGTGCATGGTCGGGAAGATGGTGTCATTTAAACCAGTGACAAAGACATACGGGAATTCAAGACCTTTAGAGACATGACCTGTCATCAGGGCGACTTTTGGTGCATCCTTCATGGTGTCCTGATCAGATTGCAAGGCGACATCGATGAGGAAGTCTTCCAGCGTCGGTGTTCTGACATTACCATCATCATCCAGCATATCGCCATCAAAGTAAGTGGCTAGAGAACGGAGCAATTCGTTGACGTTATCCACCTTGGAAACTGAACTGGCAGCCGTATAGGATAACTTCTCTTCCATCTTCTTATCCTCTTTGTTGACAAAGTCGATAAAGCCGGTCTTCTGGAAGTAGACATTGATAGCAGTAAGTAAGTCAGATGGCTTAGGATCAGACTGATAGACAGCAAGCATCTCATCATAAGCCGCATAGAACTCTTTTAATGCGAGAATGGACTTCTTCATGAGATGAAGTTCTTCCGCGTTATAACGGAAGACATTAAATAAACTGGCTTCTTCTTCTGGAAGAAGAGCCTTATAAGCTAAAGCATTTTGTAAAGCGACATCACCAATAGATTTGGTTGGAGACTTCAACGTTCTTCTGAAGGATAAATCATCCGGATTGACAATCAATCTCAAATAAGAGAGGGCATCCTTGATTTCCGCACGCTCATAGAATTTCATACCACCATAGACTTCATAAGGGACCTTGAATCTAGTGAGCATCTTTTCTAAAGCGTTAGAAAGATAGTTAGAACGATAGATGACGGCCACTTCATCATAATTGACATTCTGCTTGGCAAAAAGATTATGAATGGTATTGGCAATCTGATACGCTTCATTATCCATATCAGAAGCGTAGACATAAGAGACCTTATCACCCTCGACATTGTTGGCAGCAACCAAATTCTTTTCCATACGGTCACGGTTGTTCTTGATGAGATTGTTGGCGGCATTGAGGATGTTTTGAGTAGAACGATAGTTCTGATCCAAAACGACGGTCTCTAAGCTTGGAAAGTCTTTTTGTAATTCATCCTTGATGATTTCATTTTTCGCACCACGCCAGGTGTAGATGGTCTGATCAGGATCACCGACAACGGTCAACTTGGTGTTTGGGGCAAGAAGTAACTTGACCAACTGGTACTGTACTTCATTGGTATCCTGGAACTCATCGACAAGGAAGATATCGTACTTCTTCTGCCAGTGTTCTCTGACATCCTGATTGGCTTTTAAGATCTTCAATGTCAGCATCAGAAGATCGTCAAAATCTAAAAGATTCTGACTTCTCAAGAACTGCTGGTACTGATCATAGACCGAGATGAGTTCATCATAGGTATAAATAGAATCGATTCTGACTTCCGTGGGTCTGACATCACCGACAAATAAACCTCTGGTCTTTAAATCAGAGATCTTACCAGTGACGGCTTTGGTGAAATCTTTTGAAGAACCTTTGGTCATATGGGAAAAGATATCTTTATATATCTGACCCTGGTCAGCATCATCAGCGATATTGAAGTTGGTATTATAACCATCCAAATGGCCGATTTCCTTCTTTAAAAACTTATAGCAAAAACCATGGAAGGTAACCATTAAAGGTTTGCCATCCGCCTGAAAATCATTCTCCCATAAAAGTTTTTCAACACGGGTCTGCATTTCCTTAGCTGCTTTGTTGGTAAAAGTGATGGCCACCATTCTTTTAGGAGCCACACCCTGGGTGATTAAATAAGCGATTCTGTAGGTGAGGGTTCTGGTTTTACCAGTACCGGCACCGGCGATAATTCTTAAATACTGACTAGTCGAACTAGCAGCAGCATATTGACTTTCATTGAGTTGTGATTTGATATCCATGATTCTATTTCTTCCTAGGGGATATTATAGCAAATAGAACAAGGCTTCTTATATTAAAAATATAAGAAAGGGACAAAAATGGCACAAAAAAAGTTCAGGATTTCTCCCGAACAAATTTTCTAGATGGCTGGGCTACCTGGGATCGAACCAGGGAATGATGGTTTCAGAGACCATTGCCTTACCCCTTGGCTATAGCCCAATTGCAAGATAAGAGTATAAAGTACTAGTCTTAATTTGTCAAATACTTTTTGCTTATTTTTCTTTATTTATCATAGGTTTCTCCGCGCATGATTTTCATGCTGCGGTAAACCTGCTCGGTTGTCAAAAGTAAGGCCATATAATGCGTAAAGGTAAAATCGGATAACGAGAAAGTCACATCCGCTCTTTTTCTTAGAGAATCATCTAAACCATAAGAAGAACCAAATAAGAAAACCAGATTTCCTTTGATGGAAGTCTTTTCTTCCATGACTTTGGCAAAAGACGCAGAGTCATACTTCTTGCCATGGACATCGACAAGGAATAAGACTTCATCATCCTTGATCTGCTTTAAGGCGCGTTCCGCTTCGATACTTAAGGCCTTCTTGATCTGATTATCAGAAGCGTTGTCAGGAAGACTTTCTTCACTAAGATAAGTCAAAGATACCTTGGCGTATTTGGAAATACGCTTGAGGTATTCATTTACTCCATCATTGATATATTTCTCCCTGCACTTACCAGGAATCAAAAAGCGGATGTTCATTCTTGTCCACCTTTGGTCTCATGGCTATCAGAGGCACATTCTAGTCTCACATCGGGTAAATAACCAAGCTGAGTCTGCATGACACTTTCAAAGGTCTGCATGGCTAAAGTTGGAGTGTTACATTCATCCGAAAGGTGGGCAAGAATGACTTCTTTGGTATGAGAGCCGATGAAGTTACTAAGATAATAGGCGCTATCATAATTGCTCAAATGCCCGGTATCAGAGATGATACGGCGGATGAGATAATCCGGACGTTTGGATTCATAAAGCATCTTGGCATCGTGATTGGATTCAAAGATATAGTAGTCTTTGTCCTGAAGATAGGAAAAATCCTTTTCTGGAACAAAGCCAGTATCGGTCAAATAGACCAAAGTCTCTTTTCCATCCTCAACGACATAACCCATGGTATTCGGGCAGTCATGTGATAAAGGAAGAGCCGTCACTTTAAAACCAGGTGTTAAAATTGTTTGATATCCTTTGACTAGATGTTCACCGCTGATAAGAGTATTTATCTTTGTAACTTTTGGTTGTGGAACATATAACTTTTCTAGCGGTGCGTTAAACGCGTCACTGGCATGGTCAGAATGGGTGTGCGTGATAAAAAATCCTTCTACATCATCCAAGCTAAAGCCATATTGTGCTAAGGCGGTGTTGACTCTCTTTTTCGAGATGCCAAAATCTAAGACAATCACATGTCCAGAAGAAATGACGATGGTAGAATTACCAGCCGAACCGGAAGAGATGACATCAAAAAGCATTAGAAACCTTCCTCAGCTCTATCTAAATCAGAGACGTTGAAGGAACAGTGTTCCTTATCGAAAATGAATGGGATTTTACCAGTGGAACCATTACGGTTCTTGATGAGGATGACTTCAACCTTAGAGATTGGAGAATTCTCTTCTTCCTCTTGTTGGTTGTTGCCTTCCTGATTTTCTTTATCTTTTCCCATACCCTGTTGCTTGGTGTAGTAGTCAGGACGATAAAGCATGAAGATCATATCCGCATCCTGTTCGATAGCACCAGAGTCACGAATATCGGAAATCTGAGGTGTATGGTCAGGACGTTTTTCACTATCACGAGATAACTGGGTCAAAGCGATGACGGGAACTTCTAATTGACGGGCCATCTGCTTGATCTGACGGGAGATATCCGAGACTTCCTGTTGTCTAGATTCACTGCCACCATGACCAGGAGAGGTGATCAAACCTAAGTAGTCGATAGCGATAAGACCGATATCTTGTTTCTTTATTTCACGAATCTGGTTCTGTAACTTCTTACACTTGGTGGCGATATCCATCATCTTGGAACCAGGGTTATCATCGATGTAGAAAGGAAGCGAAACGAGTTCATCAAAACCACGCTGTAACTTCTGGGCTTTGCTGGCGATAGCTCTGTTATCATGCGTATCGATCAAGACGTGTTGCTTGGTAGATCCTGGCATATATTCAAGCGAGTTGATTTCATCACTGGATAGACCAGAGACCAAGTTAAGTAAACGCATGGCGATAGATTCCGCCGACATTTCCAAAGAGAAGAAGATGACCGGTTTCTGTTTCTTGGCAACCTGATATAACAAGTTCAAAGCAAAAGCGGTCTTACCGACAGAAGGACGGGCGCCGATGACAATCATGTCACCCTTATGCCAACCCTTGGTGAATTTATCCGCTTCGGCATAACCGGTCGGAACACCAGTGACACCATTGGCCTTGATACCGTTTTTCTTGAATTCTTCAGTCTGTTTGACCAGTTTGGCAACGACGTTTTCACTGACCTGATCCAGAGACTTGGCCTGAGCGACATTACGACGTTGAGAAATCTCTAGAATCTCATCCGCACTCTTACCGATGAATTCGGAGATATCTTTGATCGGTTTGGTCTTGGCATCCGAAAGGATGTTATCAATCTTGTTGAGGAAATTATTGAGCAAGGACTTCTCTCTGACGGAGGTGATATAGTTTTCCACCGGAGCGATACGAACCGTATTGTCCATGATGGAATCAAGGTAGGCTTCTCCACCGATAGAATCAAACAACTTGTTGTTCTTTAATTCTTCCGTGATAGAAGCAAGATCGACAGTTCTACCTTTTTGCTGAACAGACATGCAGGCACGATAAATCTCCCTGTTCCTGTAATCCGAGAAATCTTCCGGAACAAGGTGCTGCGTGGTCGTCAGCATCGTTTCACCGCTGTCATCAAAGAGAATGTTACCTAGAATGGATACTTCATCTAACTGCAAGGTAGCATTATTAGTCTCGTCAACCATAGTTTATTTCTTTTCCTTCAATGAGACATGAATACGAATTTCACCGATGACACCGTTGAAGATGTTGACCTTTAAGGTCGTTAAACCAAAGCCGTTGATGATGACATCCTTTTCGACGATCTGACCTTTGTCGAGCTTG
>CACXYG010000098.1 GCA_902771745.1 uncultured Erysipelotrichaceae bacterium
GAAGATGAAGACTTAGAACAGACGATGAAGTTCATCAAGTCAGAATGGTTCAAAGATTAAACTGACCAGTCGCAAGACTGGTCTTTATCATATATAATACCTGACTTTTTGAGTTGAGCGTTATTTTCTCGTGACGAATTTGTATTTCATCAGTTTCTGAATCTTTTTCTCGGTCATAATCAAAGAACGAGTTCCCATATTTATGACCTCTTCAACCTGCTTTACGACAGGGGTGTCTCTCATCGTGTTGATATACTCACTCTTGCCAGTATCAGTCACCTGGAAATTTCTTATATAGTCTGTCAGCTGCTCAGCGGATATCTTATCCTCAAAGCATCTGAACTGCAGCAATCGCAGGATGATCACTGCCAGATAGCAGATTGTGAAATGCCCCTTTATCGAATCCTCATGCTGAACATAGACAGGCCTCGCATCCAGCTGCGATTTCATGATTCGGAAGGTGTTCTCAATTATCCAGAGATTGTGATAGGTGCTATAGATTGCTGTAGGCTTCTCTTTGATCTCTGAAGTGATTATCTCGTTATATCCTGCAAGTGCCAGTGCCTCATTTATCGCATCCTGATTCACAACTGCCTTGACATCACTCTCAGAGACGAAAGTGACATATTTGCTGCTGTCTCCATATTCAGATCTCTTGGCAGCGCTCAGACATAATTTTGCTGCCTTCTCTGCCTGCTTCAGGATTTCAGTCTTCTTCTTTCTGGCCAGGGAAGGAGAAAACGTGGCAATTCTCATTTGATTGACACTGAATTCGATCTTCTTGCCGGATTCGTCCGTGAATTTATATCTGATGCATTCCTTTCTGCTCTTGATTTTGTAGAGGACCTCACCATTCTTGTCCTTGACTTCCACATAGGGGCATTCTGCGGAATCCAGTTTTACCCATTCCTTCTCAACTTCGCCTGCCCCCATGACCGACTGGGAGTAGATATAGCCATCACCATTGCTTACTGCCTCAAAGATGTTTCTTGCACAATTGAGCCCTTTATCGGCAACCTGGATGGTTCTTCCCGTGATATGATCCTGATTCTTCATCTCTGAGATGATCCTGCGGATCTCAGGCTTTTCTGACTGATTGCCAGGATAGAGATGCATGCCCAGAGGGATACAATCGGCATCCAGCAGAAGAGCCTGTCCGACAATCGGATTATGACGTTCCTCCTTGCTTGGTCCCGGTCTTCTGAAGGAATCGCTCACATCAATCTCGAAATAGTAGTTCGTGCAGTCAAAATACACATGACCGGTCTCTCTTTTTCCGATGACATTGGAAATCCCCCTGTTGAAGGTCTCGATAAGCTTCTGATAGTTTTCACCGATGAATCTCGTCAGTTCATAGATTTGCGGGAGGGTACAATCACCATGTTCGAACAGAGAGGGTATGACCTGCTCATATGCCCTTTTCTTGGAGGAGGGACACACGATTCTGGCCATGACCAGATCATGGAGCAACTGCTTTTTGTCACACTGGATATCTGATTGGGAGAGAAGTATGTCGAGATACAGATCCATGCTCATCTTCCGATAAACGGCATGAGGAAGGAAATATCCGATGTTTTTCAGAGGACTCGTCTCACTGATCAGCGTCTCCTTCAGAGTCTTGCGCTCATTGGCATTCTTCCTGTTCAATGCATCAACTTCCTTCTTGTAGTACTCATAGGCGTCAGTGCCAAGAGAATCGGAGAGAGCCTGCTCATCACCGAGCTTCTTGTATAGTCGCTGAACGGAATATTTCTTTTCCGGACTGTAGTGTGTCTCCACAATCTGAAGATAGGTCTTGTAGCCTTTTTTTCTTGATCTCTTGAGAATGAATGACATGGTGTCTTGCCCCTTTCCCTGCAGCTGATACTATTATATCATATGCGTCACGTTGTGTCACTATATTTTAAGCAAGAAAAAATATTTTTGTCAAGCCACCACACGAACCGCAGGGGAGGTGAATTAAAAAAACAGAAAACACCGATAACTAAGGGCGTTTTCTGTAGTCATGTGAATCAGAAAAAAGACAATTAAACCAGTTCAGAACCTGCTTCTGCTCATAAAAATATCTCGTGACGACTCAAAAAGACGGGTTTCATCATCATCTCTGGGATTTAGAAGGATGATATCTTTCTTCTGATAGGCGCAAGCAAAGATGGAAAGGATACATTCATAAGAGTTTTCGGTAAGAATACCGACTCTCTGCTTTTCGATTTTGGGGAAGGAGAGGATGTTTTTTCTAAAGTCTTCATAGGTGATATGACATAGGTCACCTTCTTCTTCATACAAGAACATATCTTTCGTTGAAGATTGTTGCTCGAGTAGTTCGTAAAATGTAGTGTATTGTTTCATTACTCGTTTTTCTCCCATTTAATTATACATTTATTTAATTGGTAGGGGTTACATTTTATTTTAAAAGTAGTAAAATAAAACCAATCTATAAAAACTTGGAAAGGAGATTCAGTTTCTTTATGGATAAAAATTCCCGTATTGCCATCATCGGTGGTGGCCCGGCCGGCTTATCTGCAGCCATGTATCTCGAAATGAAGGGATACGAAAACTATGTCATTTATGAAAAGACCGATCACGTCGGTGGTAAATGTCATTCCCCAGTGTGCAATGGTAAGAGATATGAAATGGGTGCCATTATGGGTGTTCCTTCTTACTATGCCGTTCACGACATCGAAAAGTTTGCTGGTGTCGAACATGATGGTCCAAAGCTCAACCGTAACTACAAGTATCCAGATGGTCGTCCTGACTACCGTTGGGATACTGCCGATGCGATGAAGAGCCCTCTCAAATTCTTCTTAAAGCATCCAAAGTCTGCTATTCATTTAAAGAAGTTAGCAGCCCAGATCAAGAAGTTTGGTGAAATCTTGGAAACCACCTATAAGGGTTATGATGTCACCGGTCATATCGGTGTTGCTCAGGGTAAGTACAAAGGTTATGCCGTCTCTGAAGCAAGAGAACCTGTGGAAGGCGAAAATCCAAACTTAAAAGATTTATCTATGCCATTTAACAAGTTCTGTGAGAAGGTTGGTTGCCCTCTTGTCCAGGAAGTCTGGATTCAGCCATTCACTTCTTTCGGTTATGGTTATTTTGATGAAATCCCAGCTGCTTATGTTCTTAAGTATCTTGATTTCCAGACCATGATGAACTTCGTCAACGTCAATCTCTGGACTTGGAAAGATGGTACGCAATCCATTTATGAACGCTTAAATGCCAAGTTGAAACACGCTGCCTTACTCAATTCCAATATTGAAAAGGTTGTCCGTGGTGAAAAGGTCACCATCACCGTCAATGGTGCCGAAGAAGTCTTTGATAAGATCATCATCACCGCTCCTTTACAGGTTGCGACTGAAAAGAATCCTCTTGATAACCCAGTTGCCAAGACTTTGGATTCCTGGCTTGATGTCACTGCGGAAGAAAGAGAATTATTCTCCAAGATCGACTATGAAAGATATGACACCATGGCTGTCATGGTCGAAAAGGATAAATATCCAGATGTCTCCTACTACATCGTTGACAACATGGTCCCTGAAAGACTTGGTCATTTGATGGTCTACTATAGAAGATGGGAAGGCGAAACCGATCAGCCGATCGTCACTTATGCCTTACGTCATCATAAGACTGCCAATGGCGGTAAGGAACTCGGCTATGAAGAAACCAAGAAGACCGTCATGGAAGATATGAGAAAAGTCGGCGCTACTCCAGATGTCACTAAGGCCAACAATGGACTTCTCTATGAATTCCAGACCTACTACTTCCCACATGTCTATTCGGAAGATTATGCCGCTGGCTGGTATGATAAGGTCGAAGCCATGCAGGGTAAGAACAACACTTACTATGCTGGTGAAATCATGTCCTTTGGTGACATGGATGAAACCTGTGAATACTCTCACGACTTAGTCGAAAGATTCTTCGCAGACTAATTCAAAAACAGTTTATCGTCGCAATAGGGGTAGTTTGACCACTACCCCTTTGCGCATTTAATAAAACGAGGTAATTTATGGCAGAGGAAAAGTTTTTTAAAGACAAATATGATGTCATCATCATCGGCGGAGCCCTGGCTGGCAGCGCTTGTGCGTTACAATTAGCACAAAAAGATGTTAAGAATATATTGATTTTGGAACAGCACAATCTTCCAGGTGGTATTGCCACATCTTTTGTCCGTGGTGATGTTGAAATTGAAGCCACGCTTCACGAGATGATGTCCATTGGTAATGAAAATCAGCTGAAAGTCGGTGCCTTCTTTAAAGAGATGGGTGTTGATATCGACTGGATCAGAGTGCCAGAAGCATATCGCTTCATCTCTCCGGATTGTGATGTGGTGGTTCATGCTGGTACGCATGGTGATTTTGAAACACCTGCCAAAGAGATTGCTTCAGCCGCTGGTGATAAAGACGGTTCTTTATACACGCTGGTATTAGACTTCTTAAATATGTGTCATAAGGTTTATCAAGCCGTCAACTACGTCTCTATGAATCATCTTTCTAAGGCGCAGATGTTATTAAAGTTCCCAGAGCTTGTCAAGACTGCTGGTTACTCTGCTAAAGAAGTCATGGATGCTTATAAGTTACCAAAGAAGGTCCAGGATATGCTTTCCGCCTATTGGATTTATGTTGGTAACAAAGCCGATGACTTACCGATGACCATCTTTGCGTTCCTTCTTGCCGATTATTTGGGTTATGGTTCTTTTATTCCAAAGAAATTCTCTCACGAGATGTCTGTTAAGCTTGCGGAGAAATGCTTAGAAAAAGGTATCCAGATTGAATACGGTCAGAGAGTCGAGAAGATTTTAGTGGAAAATGGTCGAGTCAAAGGCGTCAGAACCGCCACTGGTCATGAAATCAAGTCCGATTATGTTGTCTCTGGCGCATATCCAAATACGGTCTATTCCAGAATGATTGAACCAGAAAATGAAGTTCCTGCCGAGGCTGTGAAATTAGCCAATGCAAGAAGTATCGGTTTAACCTGTTTCTCGGTCGTTTTGTTATTAGACCAGTCTCCAGAAGAACTCGGTATCAAAGATTACTCCACCTTCTATGCACCAAAAGGTATGAACTTTGATGAAATCTGGAAAGAAGAAGAGACCACCGGTCCTTATAACTACATCACTTCCATCTGTACCAATATCGCCAATCCGGATTGTACGCCAAAAGGCACTTGTATCTATTCCATTACCGCCCTTCCACGCTATAATGGATGGGAAAAGGAACTCACGGAAGAAAACTATGAAGAACTCAAGCAGAAGAATGCTCGTTACTTCATTGAAATGGAATCCCAGCGTCTTGGTGTCAATCTCTTTGACCACATCAAGGAAGTGGTCATTGAAGCCCCGGCTACCATCTCTCATTACACCGGTGCCTTCCATGGTTCCATCTATGGTTATATGCATACCATGGATGATAATATCGTCGCTCGTCTTGGCATGAATGAAGAAGAACATTATATCCACGGTCTAGGCTTTGCTGGCGCCCACCAGATCTCTGGTGATGGTATGGGTCCAGCGATTACCAATGGTCGTAAGGGTGCCAAAGAAATCCTAACCTATATGGCCGAAGATAAGGAAGGTAAGTAACATGAAAGTTAAATCATTTTTCTCGGATATCTTAGGTAGCTCGAGAGTTACCAAACGCAGAAAAGAAGCCATCAAGAACGCTTCTCCTACGCCCGATGGCAAAGATAATATCTCCGAAGTTGCA
>CACXYG010000099.1 GCA_902771745.1 uncultured Erysipelotrichaceae bacterium
CATCAGATATAAGCTAGTTTCATCTCTTGGAATATAGGTGTTTCTTATTAGTGTCGATGGAATCTATGTCATTTGTCGCATTTAATATGAAAGGTAACATTCTTGATTTTTTGCCTATTTTGTAGCCACGTGAGCGTCAATTTATGCTAGAATGTGCTGATATGAATGAAATTATAGCTATCACAAATCAAAAAGGTGGTGTCGGCAAAACGACCACTGCCTATAACCTCGCCGCGGCTTTATCTCGTTATAACAGACGCATCTTACTCATCGACATGGATCCTCAGGGCAACTGCTCTCAGGCTTTGGGTATCGATCCTAGCATCTGCAAAAAAACCACATCGGAACTTCTGTTAGGCAATTGCGACTTAAAGCACGCCATTCGCAAAACAAATTTTGAGAACGTCTTTCTCATCCCCTCTAATTTAACCCTTGCCATGGTTGAGAGCAATCTATTGGCAAGTCAAGGAGAAGCTCCGCTTACCATCCTAAAGGGCTGTCTGGAACAAAAGGAAGCTGGCCTTTATGACTTCATCATCATCGATTGTCCACCATCCTTAGGATTCTTATCCTTAAACGCCTTAAACGCCGCCAAAAGCATCATTGTGCCTGTCCAGTGCGAATACTTCGCTCTTGACGCTTTAGCACAGCTTTTAAGCAGTGTGGCCAGCGTTCAGAGAAGTTCCAATCCAAGTTTATCCATCATGGGACTTGTCATGACCATGTTTGACCCTCGTACCAAGTTGTCTACTGAAATTGCCCAAGAAGTCAGAAGCAATTTTAAGGATAGAGTCTTCACGACGGTCATCCCGAGAAATATTTCGATTCCCGAAGCCATCGCCAACGGTCTTCCTGTCAATCAATACAAACCCAATTCCGCTGGTTCCTTAAGTTATGCGGCTTTAGCCAGAGAGGTCTTGGAATATGCCGAAAAGAACGAGAAGAACTGATTTATCAGCCTTAGTTGAAAAATATCAGGGTCTAGATATCGTCTCGGAAATCGAGCATAACCTTTTAAGTGCCAATCGAAGTAACCACAAGGTGGATGATCTCGTCTTAAACGACTTATATAACGAGAAGAATTATTGTCTTGAGAAATACCAGGGCTTACAAGATTCCTTAAGGGATGATGGCTTTTTGGTTCCTTTGATTCTCGTCAAAAGAGAAGATGGTAAATTTGAGATCATCAATGGTGTCAAACGTTATCTTCTTGGCAAAAAACTCGGCTATAGTGAAATGCCTTGTGTCCTTGCGGATCTGAATCAGGAAAGAAAACACGCCTATATCATTCAGAACATCTTATCCGAGGGCGATTGTCCATTGGTTAAGACCGAAGCCTTCTTGACCCTAGAAAAGAAATATAACTACTCTGATATCGAGATTGCAAAGATCTCCTCTTTATCCTTAAACCAGGTGAGAAACTTAAAACGTCTTTCTTCCTTACCGGAGTTTTTAAAAGAGGGTGTGAGAGACTTCACCCTGAGTTATTCGGAAGCTCGTGCCTTATTAAATCTTCCGGAAAACAAACAAAAAGAACTCTATGAACAGATCAGAAACGGCATGTTATCTGTCCGTGATCTTGAAAAGATCAAGCGTCTTCATATCGGTAATTCAAGAAAAAGAAAAGTGACTCTCAAGAATAAGAGAGTCACCATCAGTTTTGCTACCGCCGAGGAAGCAAAGAAATTCTATCCGATGATTGTCAAAGAGTTTTCCGATTGAGCTTTGGATTCTTCTTCCAAAGCTTTTTTCTTTTTGTATTCTTCTCTTTCCTTCAAAGAAGGAAGACAACCGCAATAATCCTGACGATAAAGACCATATTCTTTGGCGATCAGGATACCTTTATACTGGCCGTTTTCTTTCTTGAAATCAGAATAGAGATACTTCGTAGAAGGATATTTCAAAGCGAGTTTTTCCGCGATCTCATTTAATTCACGACTCGGTTTCTTACAAGAGACAGTCATGACGGTGGTGAAATAGTCATAGTTGTGATCAGCCGCATACTCATAGGCCAACCCCATTCTATAAGCGTGACATCTAAGACAGGTAGGACCACCTTCTCTATCCTTGATTCGATCAGCAAATAACTTGTTATATTTCTCAAAGTCATCCTCGTTGATAACAAGAGGAATCTCCATACCGCGATATTTCGAATACGCCTCAATAAACTGTTTTAATGTATCTAATCTTTTTAAGTATTCGCTATAAGGCTGGATATTGGGGTTGAAATAACCGACCGTGACTTTAAAGTGATCGACTAGAATCGATAACGGATAGGTAAGACAAGGGCCGCAACAAGCATGCAAAAAGAGGGTAGGTTTCTCTTTTAGAGAATCTACCTCTCTGACTAACTCTTTAAATTCCTGATTGTAAAAATCCTTACTCTCTCTATTCAGCATCACTGGCCTTATCCTGATAAATGAACATCGAATCTCCAAAGGAGAAGAAACGATAGTTGTTCTCTACGCAGTGCTTATACGCATTGAGGATGTAATCTCTGGTAGAAAAAGCGGAAACCAACATGACCAAAGTAGACTTGGGAAGGTGGAAGTTGGTAATCAGACAATCGATGGCTTGGAATTTGAAGCCAGGATAGATGAAGAGTTTGGTGTTACCAGAGCACTCTTTGAAAGTACCATAAGCCTGATAAACCGACTCTAATGTTCTTGTAGAAGTTGTACCAATGGCAATGATTCTTCTCTTCTCGGCTTTGGCCTTGTTTAAGACTTCCGCAGTCTCCTTCGACATCATGTAGAATTCCGAATGCATATCGTGGTTGCGAATATCATCGGTCTTCACCGGACGGAAGGTGCCAAGACCAACATGAAGCGTGACATCGACAACTGTGACACCTTTAGCCTTGATCTTTTCAAAAAGTTCAGGTGTGAAGTGGAAACCTGCCGTTGGCGCAGCTGCCGAACCTTCAATCTTGGCGTAGACGGTCTGATAACGAGAGTTATCGCCAAGCTGGGCGTGGATATAAGGAGGAAGGGGCATCTTACCAAGCTGAGCAAGGACTTCTAAGAAGATACCTTCATAGTAGAACTTGAAAAGACGTAAGCCTTCTTCCTGAACTTCAAGACATTCCGCCACAAGTTCGTCATTATGACCAAAGTAGACCTTGGTTCCGACTTTGATGGTGCGGGCATTACCCACAAGACACTGCCAGACATCTTTTTGATCTGGTAACTGATTTAAAAGTAACACTTCAACGTGGGCGTGCGTTTCTTTTTTCTCACCCAAAAGACGAGCCGGAATAACCTTGGTGTTGTTTCTGACAAGGACATCGCCTTCATGAAGATAATCTAAGATATTTCTAAAGACAGGTTCATCTTTGATTTCACCGGTTTTACGGTTGAGGACAACCAGTTTAGATTCATCTCTCTTTTCCGCTGGTGTCTGTGCGATTTGACTCTCTGGCAAATAGTAGTCATAGGAGTTGAGATTATAAATATCGTAATCAAATCCTGGAGTATTCATTAGCAGCCTCTTTCATTGCCGAACTGATCTAAACGATAGGCGGCATATTCTAAGAAGCGATCATTCTTGATGGCTTCTCTGGCTTCTTCCATCGCTTGGATGAGGAAACGGATGTTGTGCATGGAACAAAGTCTAGCACCAAAACCTTCATCACACTTCATTAAATGGTGAATATAAGCCTTGGTGTAATTACGACAAGCATAGCAATCACATTCTTCATCNNAGTGGTGAGAAGTCATTGGCGTACTTGCCCTTCATGATGTTGATTCTTCCATGGTGGGTCATGATAGAACCGTGTCTTGCAAGACGGGTTGGAAGAACACAATCAAACATATCGACACCCTTTCTGATACCATCAAAAAGCATGTCTAAAGAACCGATACCCATCAAGTATCTCGGTTTATCATATGGTAAATATGGAACCGTTAAGGATACTTCATGGTATTCCGTGATACGAGGTTCACCAATGGCAGTACCACCGATAGAGAAACCATCAAATGGTAACTTGGTGAGCTCTTTAGCGCAATATTCACGTAAGTCGGCATAGTCACCACCCTGAACAATACCAAAGAGAGCCTGGTCATCTCTGGACTTGGCAGCTAAGCCGCGCTTAGCCCAACGGATGGTTCTATCAACAGAATTCTTCATGTACTCTTTCGTACATGGATAAGGAGCACATTCATCAAAGGACATGATGATATCAGCGCCGATATCTTCTTCTAAGCCGATGACAGATTCTGGCGAGAAGAAGTGTTTGTCACCAGTCAAAGGGTCTTTAAAAGAGACACCTTCCTCGGTGATCTTGTCTCTAAGTTTCGTCAAGGAAAAGACCTGATACCCACCAGAATCGGTGAGCATCGGGCCTTTGTAGTTCATGAACTTTTGAACACCACCAGCGGCTTTGACCGTCTTGGTTCCAGGACGCAACGCTAAATGATAGGTATTGGCCAAGACAACGCCACTACCCATTTCCTTTAGCTCCTCCGGAGATATCATTTTGACAGTGGCTTGCGTGCCCACTGGCATAAACATTGGAAGTTCGACTGTTCCATGCGGCGTATGGAGGTATCCATAACGCGCATGACAATTCTTATCTTCGTGAAGGATTTCGATGTAGAAGTCTTTAGACATTATTTAATAGCCTTTGGAATCCTGTAATTCGAAGAAGGAGTTTGGCTGTTCGAAGACGAGGTGATAGACGAAGAACTGCTTTTCTTCGAGCGTGTACTTATCGCCAGTCTGTAAGAGGTTGAATAAGAGGTTGGTCATACCGCCAGCGGCATGAGCGATGGAGACTTCATCTGGAGTCTTGACATCTCTCTGGCTCTTATAGAGAGGTAAGATACGAGTCATGGTAGAAGTGATGAAGCCTAAGATGGCTAAATAGAAATCACCAGAGAGCTTCTGCTCATTGATGACATCATAGATTTCATCTTTCTTCTTTTCTAATTCGGCAACGATTGGGAAGATGTAAGCCTTCCAAAGTCTTGGTAAGGAGCTCTTGTCGTTTAAGTTGAGGTTAGCGACATTCTTCTCCAAGATTTCTTCGAGTGGTAATTCGAACTTGGTGATGTAATAGCTTAAGACATCATCAACGGTGTCGAAGTTATTATAGAAAGTGGCACGGCTGACCTTAGCCTGAGCGCATAATTCAGAAATCTTTACTTCCTTTAAAGATTCAGTTTTGAGAAGGACCATCAAAGCAGATGATAACTTCTCTTTGGTTTTGATAATACGTAAATCTTCTTTAGCCATAGTTTTTCCTCCTTATCATACCCGCTAAATGGTATGATTTTCAATTCTGTCATATTTATTATATATGTGTCAAATAAGTATTTCAAGTAAAAGTACAGCGAATTATTTTTTGTTTAAAAAAGGGGATGATATTTTCCCCCTTTTGCACTTTCACTTAAACGTCTATTTATTGCTTCCGCAAGGTCTAATTTTCTTTAAGATAAGTTCCTTGGCAAGCGTCGGATTGGCTTTGCCGTGACTGGCTTTCAAAACCTGTCCAACCAGGTAGCCAAGCGCACGATCTTTGCCTTTCTGATAATCGGCAATCGACTGCGCATTACAGGCAAGAACCTCATCGACAAAGTTTTCAATCGCTCCGGTATCGGAGACTTGTTCTAAGCCTTTATCTTTGATGATCTTGACTGGATCAGCACCTTCTTCAAGCATGATTGCTAAGACTTCCTTAGCCTGTCTGGAGTTGATCTTACCGGCATGAACGATGTTGACAAGCGAGACGAGCGCATCGCGAGAGAACTTCAAGTCCTGCAGCGTCTGTTCATTCTTGTTGAGATAGCCGAGAATCTCGACCATCAAGAAGTTCCATAAGATTTCGGGAGACTTGACACCGAGCTTGATACAATCCTCAAACACGAGGACAAACTCTCGATCGCTGAGCAGCTCCTCAATCTGATAATCCGTCAAACCGAGCTGTCTGAATTCCACTCGGTACTGGTTAGGAAGCTTGTTCATGGAATGCACAGCATCATAGATGAAGCCTTCATCCAGATCGATGGGAACAATATTTGGTTCACGGAAGTACTTGTAGTCGATCGCATTGGTCTTCTTTCTCATCAGGACCGTACGCTTTAAAGCTTCATCCCAACGTCTGGTTTCCTGATCGACTGAGCCACCACTTTCCAAGATCTCCGTCTGACGTTTGATTTCATAATCAACGGCCGAGCCGATGTTGGCAATGGTGTTCAAATTCTTACATTCGCTCTTGGTACCAAGAGTAGTACTACCCTTAGGTCTTAAAGAGATATTGATATCACAACGCATGGAACCATTTTCCATCTTGCCGTCAGAACAGCCAAGATAAGTGACGATTTCACGGATGGTCTCAACATATTTCATCGCTTCTTGACCCGTATGCATATCCGGGTCAGAGACGATTTCTAATAATGGTGTGCCACAGCGGTTGAAGTTTAAAAGAGAGACATCAGAGAGGTGAACCTGCTTAGCCGTATCCTCTTCTAAGTGGGCGTTATCCACACCGACTTTGATGGTCTTGCCATCGATGACTAATTCGACATAACCCTTCGTACCAATCGGATGGAACTGTTGGGTGATCTGATAACCTTTCGGAAGATCAGGATAGAAATAGTTCTTTCTATCAAAGTATAACGTCCTGGCGATGTTCATATGCATCGCAGAGCAGATCTTAATACCGTAGATGACCGCCTCTTGGTTGACCACTGGCATGGTGCCAGGCATAGCCAAATCGAAGGGGACTGTTTGACTATTTGGTGCTTCACCAAAGGTGCAAGGAGCAGAAGAGAACATCTTGGATTTGGTCTTGAGTTCAACGTGAATTTCAATACCGATTACTGGTTCGTATTCCATTTACTTGACCTCCGTGACTAAATCGTGAAGATTGGTGATTTCTTCGACATCCTGAGCACAGGCTAGGACATGACCATCTTCAAAGCATCGACCGGTGATGTTGACACCGATTGGCATACCCTGATCAAAACATAAAGGAAGCGTGATAGAAGGATAGCCACCGAAGTTACCGATGGTCAAGATGTTATCAAGGAAATCAGGATGAGTAGACCAGGCGGTAGAGAGATCCTTGATCTTCTTTGGGATGGAGAAGGCGGAGGGAGAGATGAGATAATCAATGGAATCAAAGAACTCGTTTAAGGCATTGACGATAAGACGTCTTGCCTTTTGGGCGCGGTTGAACATCTCCGGCTGATTTTCAGCCAGAAGAGCAAACGATCCGATGACGAATCTTCTCTTGATAAGATCGCTGAAGCCTCTTGTTCGGCAATCCGTCATATATTCTTTATAAGTCTGTGGATTGTTCATAGCCGATGGACCAAAACGAACACCATCCAAATTGGCATTGTTGGAACCGGCTTCCGCACAAGAGATGATCATATAGGTTGGATATAAGGCGTCAAGAAGTTCTTCCTTGAAGTCATATTCGATTACTTCATAGCCTTTCTTCTTCATCTCTTCTAAAAGATTGACGAAGGCTTTCTTGATCACGGGATCTATAATACCATCCATGACCGCTTTGAAATAACCGACTTTCTTTAAACTCTTATGTTTTAAGACATATTCCTGATATTTTTCCTTCTTACGAGCGGAAGAAGACATATCGTGATTATCATGGCCAGAGAGTGTAGATAAGACATAGGAAGCATCTAGGACGTTACGGGTGAAAAAGCCAACCGTATCCATTGATGGAGCGAAGGGGAAGAGACCAAAACGAGAGATTCTACCCCAGGTCGGTTTTAAACCGACAAGACCAGCATACGATGCTGGTTTTCTAACCGAGTCACCCGTATCACTACCTAAAGCAAAAGGAGCAATACCCTGGGCAAGAGCAGCGGCTGAACCACAAGAAGAACCACCGATGATTCTTTCTCTGTCATAGGGATTGGTGGTGTTACCTTTATGACCGGTAGTACCAGTACCACCCATAGCCAGTTCATCCATCGTGGTATGACCAACTTGAATCATGCCTGCCCTTCTCAGTTTGGAAACGACGGTGGCATCATAGGTTGGAACATAGCCGTTGAGAATATTAGAAGAAGCCGTCGTCTCTACCCCCTTGGTGGAGTAGTTATCCTTGGCAAAGTAGGGAATACCTTTTAAGAATTCATCTTCTTCGACCTTGGTGATCTTGCTGGCTTCTTTTCTGGCGTCTTCAAAACACATGGCTTCAAACGAATTGCACTTATCGGTTTCGACAAGAGCAATACATTCTTCGACAAGCTGAGTAGCACTCACTTCGCCCTTGACGAGCATATCGTGGAGCTCGTGAATACTTTTATTCATCCATTTCATCATTCTTGTTACCTACGACTTTCGGTAATTTGATCTGATTGCCGATGCGGCTGTGAGAATTGGAGAGTTCCAACTCCGCTTTGACCGGCTTGATTGGTTTATCTTGTCTTAAGAATCTTTGATGTTCGCTATAAGGAAATGTCATTGGTTCGGCATCATCGACTCCCTTGATTCCCTTTAAGAAATCAATCTGAGCCATGATGGTGTTGAATTCCTCATAAATTAAATCTGTCTGACCAGGATTCAATTTGAAAAGGAGGTTTTCAGCACAGAGATCAATAACTTCTTTTGTTACTTTAATCATATATATGAGACCTCAAAACAACTCATTATACACTATTCTTCAAATAATGATTTAATTTTTTACTGTTCTTTTTCCGCTTCTTCTAAAAGAGGCAGGATTTCCTCTTCACTGAAGATAGTAATTCCTAGTTGCTGAGCCTTGGTAAGCTTGGAACCGGCTGCTTCACCAGCAAGGACAAAACTTGTCGCTTTGGAAACAGAACCAGCTGACTTACCACCAAGATTTTCAATACGCTTGGTCATCTCCTCACGAGAGACAGATAATGTACCCGTGAGAACAAACTTCTTACCCTTGAAGTAGTTATCCTTGGCTTCCACTAATGGATGAAGGTTAGTAAAGTTAAGACCATAACTTCTTAACTTTTCAATGATGGCAAGATTTTTCTCATCATGGAAGTACTCCATGATTCTTTTAGCGGTGATTTCACCGACATCCGAAAGCGAAGATAACTCCTCTAACGGAGAGATGATCAACTTATCCAAATTCTGATAGTGGTTAGCAAGAACAATGGCGGTCTTTTTACCGACAAGTGGGATTGCAAGACCACAGATCAGTTGATACAGGTCATTCTTTTTCGAATCCTCAATGGCCTTGAACATGGATTCACAAGTCTTCTTACCAATACCATCCATCAACATGAGATCTT
>CACXYG010000100.1 GCA_902771745.1 uncultured Erysipelotrichaceae bacterium
TTAAAGGCTCTTTTTATAACGAGGATGAGCTCAAAAAGCTCTTCTCGGCGGTCAAAGGTACTAACCTTGAGTTCGCAGTATATATGGCAGCGTATTATGGTTTACGCCGCGAAGAAGTGTGTGGCCTTCGTTGGGATGCCGTCGATTTCCAGTATAAAACGATAACCATCAAGCACACAGTATCCGAAGTTACTGTCGATGGGAAATTTCAATTACTCCTGAAAGATACCACTAAGAACAAAAGCTCCTTTAGAACCCTACCTCTTAGCGACAGCACCATCTCCATGCTTCTCGAGATGAAGGAACGTCAAGAAAAGATGCAGTCTTTGTTTGGAAACAGGTATAACCATGGATTCGACGACTACATCTACTGTTTTGAAAACGGGGATCTAGTAAGGCCGAACTGGGTTACATACTCATTCAGGAAATTACTCGATGACAATGGGATGAGAAGAATCCGTTTCCACGATCTCCGTCACAGTTGTGCGACATTGCTTAGGCACGAAGGCGTAAGAATGGAGGACATCTCAAAATGGCTAGGTCATTCAAACACCCTTACCACCGAACAGGTCTACGCCCACTACGATGAAGCCGCAAAAGACGATACTTTGAAGGCAATTTCTAATGCCCTTGATGAAAAGGGAAAAGAGATGGATTAAATCATTGATCCTCGGTTCGAACCGAGGATTTTTCTTCTTGGTCAAGAGAATAACTTTGAGGTGGTAAAATAAAATAACAGTACTTCGATTACTGACAAAAAGGGGACTCTATGCCAACTAAACTTGATTACATAGTTCGCTCATTATCGAGAGGAACAAATAAAAAATACGAGACGTATGTTATCAACTCCATTTGGAACAAAATAAACAACTCTGAAGTTGAATTTGTAACTCAGCAATACGTCAAAGACAGCGAAGGAAACATCCGATACATCGATATGTATTTTCCGCAAATCAAATTCGCTATCGAAGTGGATGAATGGTACCACAACAGCAACGGTCAATCCTTTAGAGATAGCGCAAGAACCGAAGCGATTAGAACCGCTGTGTTGGATTCGACAATCGCTGATAGTTTTTCTGTCATTACATTTAAACGAGTGAAAATATTTAACGATGATGGTGGGGAAAAAAGCGTTGAGCAGTTAAATCATTCAATCGACCAAGTAGTATCCGAAATCAAGCGTGCTTTAGATAATCTGGGACAACCAATCAGTTGGGATTATGATGAGGGCTCCAGGATGGTGAACATCATCAAACGAGGATATCTCATGCGTGGAGATAACCTAACCACCATGAAGAACATTATCCACGTTTTTGGAAAAGACCTTCGCGGTTGGCAAAAGTCAACTTATCACATAAATGGGGTTACGATTTGGTCCCCTACTCTTTCCTTTAACGGTTCCGACAGGGGCGGATGGATAAATACCATAAACGAAGACCTATCTATCATCTATGAGAGCGGAACTGGAAAAGATGGGAAAGGGAAAAATCCTGGAGATGCTCAATGGGATATAGACCATTCGACTAAAAGAGTCGTGTTCTTAAAGTACAAAGATGCTTTGGGGAATAAATACAGAAGGTTCCTTGGCGTGTATATGTGTGGCGGTTATGACAACGAGAAGAACGCTGAAATTTGGAAGCTCACTTCCGATAAATACGTTCTATAGGAGGGGCTATAAGAAACAGATACAGCTTACTTGGCTATTTCGATAACCTAGAGATTAAGGGGGACACAATCAAAGAACCCGGCTTTTTCGGAAAAGTACTGATTAAAAATTAGGATTTACCATATTATCTGCGGTAAATCCTATTTGCCTTCAATTTAGCTTGTTCGACATTTTTATAAACCGATTCTAACCGTTCGTGATCGCGTTGCAACCTATCGCACACCTTTTTGTATGCAAGAGAAGTTAGAGGTTTTTCCTCATACATAAAATCCCTATAGCAAACGTGGCACCAATAATTTCTCTTTTCGGTCATTTGCTTGAGAAAGTTGTAATCGCCATCAGAAATGAACTGTTCTCCAGATGATTTATCAAGCTCTTTCAGCATAGAAACCACTTGTCCTAAAGTAGTTTTCTCCAGTTTTGAATGGTTTTCGCCAATATCCCCAACATGCATTAAAGAATAGATACATTTGAGATCGCCTTCGATGATTTGACAAAATTCTATTGTTTCACTATGCAAAATCTTGAAAGTATTGATATCCATTTCTCGTCCACCTCGTTCCAATAATTATATCAAAATCATTTCCTCTTCTATTAAAGCAGCGGATCCCAGTATTTCTTCTCGCCTTCAATTCGAGCCTTAATGGCATCTTCTTTCTTTTTGAAGTAACCAAGAAAAATCGTCTTTCGTTTAAATGTGATCTTTGCTCTCCACCGTTTTCTCCGCGGTTCCCAATTAACGCCTGACACCCCAGAAGAAGAGTTGGAATAAACCGCTCTCGTGGGTTTGATCATGCAAAGCATCGTGTGTTCCTTCTCGTCGTATCCGAGTGCCCAATCGTTCAGCCTTCCTTTGCCCTTTATAGGTTTAGGTGTGCATCCGCACGAATAAGGGTGACGGGAAAGCTCATCGCCCGAAACGATAAATTCTTTTCCGCAATCGCACTGGCAAAGGTAGTAAACATGGTTTCTTCCTTTGCTATCTCCTCTACCGCAAGGGTATTTCTCCTTCACGGTAAACATTCCCGTCTTATAGGGCTTAAAGTTCACGTCCATAGATTTCCCGACCCGGAGAAAAATAAAAGCCTCCGAGATTCCTTTCTGGGAAACGGGGGCCAATTATTTCGATGGTGCCGAGTGCAGGACTCGAACCTGTACGGGATTACCAATGGATCCTAAGTCCATCGCGTCTACCAATTCCGCCAACTCGGCTTGTATCGACGACATCTTCACAGCTGTCATCGTTCGAACCGGACTTTACAAGACTTTCAGCCTTAAGGTTGTCCGCACCTTTTGCGTCGCCTGGAACGGTCCGCACTGAACCATTGAGAACCTTGTTGAACCGCGGATTGAGTTTACGCTTTCGTCCGCACTTCAGATAGGTTTTTGGAGGGATTTTTAGAGAAAATTTAGGATTTTTCTCTTGTCCGCACCCTAGGTTCGTCCGCATCTTTCTTGGTTTTCCCGATAGATACTAAGGTTTTGCCAAGTCAGATTTCCCGACTTTACAAGTTCCTAAGTCCCACGTGTCTACCAGTTTCACCACGGCCGCATGCAGTAAATTATATCACGGAAAGAATTACTTTTCCTCAATATTTTCCTCTTTATTTGCTTTTGGGTCTTTGTAAGGATTCTTACGGACATAATTACTTGCGATGGTGGTAAGGGCAACACCCGCAGTAGAAACAAATAACATCACGATAGAAATCGTTAATAAGGTGTAGGCATAAGGAGGAATGACGCCTTCTGGATCAACCAAAATCATAGCATGTAAAAACATACCAGTAGATACCAAAAATACCGTTGAAAGAACAATGATATAAATCAGACTTGCTCTTTTGGACATTCTGGCGATAGCAAACATCGCTTTAACAATTAAACCGGTGATCATATATACTCACTCCCTATAAGTGGTGCGCCCGATGGAAGTCGAATCCATGGCCCCAGACTTCGGAGGTCTGTGCTCTAATCCAAACTGAGCTACGGGCGCAAATGGCGGTCCCAAAGGGATTTGAACCCTTGGCCTACCGCTTAGGAGGCGGTCGCTCTATCCGGGCTGAGCTACGGGACCATCTTATGAATTATAGCACACCAGAAAAATTTCTTTAAAATTTCAGACAATTTTCTCCTCAAAATGCGCATATATTGGTAAAGGAGTAACTCTGAAAATGAAATTGTCTAGATTTTGTTCTGTTCTATTCGTTCTCCCACTGATATTTTCCTGCTCGAATCCTCAAGAGGTAAAGAAGGCTCTTCCGATTGCTGATGACTATAATGATGTCATTCAGGGAAGGTTGAACCTTCATGATGACGATGTTACCAAGTATGGTAAAAACGTTCTCCCTATCGGTTATCATGGCGCTTATCCTGATAGCGGGGTTTATGAAATCGGTGGCAAGGCTGGGGATAGTCAAGGTAAGACTTGTCCTCCGTTTGACTTTGCAATCAGCAATACGAGTGGTACGGCTGTCTTAGTCACGTTGACTTTTGATGTAGACCCGATGGAATTCCCCTCTAGTGATTATTCTCAACTCTTAGGTTTTGAAGTCTCGTATCAGGAAAGCAATCAAGATGTCTATATCAATGGACTTCAGGAAGTAAATCGTTTATCCGAGCTATTTGAGCCATCCATTGATAACTATGAGATTGCTAAGAATGTCCCTGCTGGGTTCAACTTCTTCATCTATCATCCACAAAAGGTTCTCGGCTTAAGTATCAAGATGTATCCTGATAGAAAGTTAAACTATATCCGTTTCCACTATGCCAAGAATCCGATCAGTGTCAACAACGCTGCTATCTTCTTACAAAAGGGTAGTATTGATAACAGCGTGAATATGAAGTATCCAGGTTCGGATGTCTCACGACTAGATTACACCAAGAAACTTGGTACCCATTATGAATTCAATCTCATCTCTCAATACGGAAAAGTCTATTCCAAAGACTATCTACTATCCAAATTCATCTATCGCGATGAATATGATAACGTTCAAGAACATGTCACGAATCTCATCGATGAGGATGATTACTTCCTACTAGCCGATAAGGCACCTTTAGGTAGTAAGTTTGATGTGAAAATCACCGCCAGTGATTCTTCGGATAATGTCTCGGATATCATCTTCCATTTCACGATTGCCGATAAATGCCCTCCTTCCATTGAAAGAAAGAAGAGTGAAGATATCAAGTTATCCTATACCACTCCCTTGGATGAGAACTTCATCCAGGAATATTTCCTCATCCGCGATAATTATGATGAAGAAGTTACCATCACCATCAAAGATAGCCAAGATAAGGAAATCAATCCAACTCAGACAGGCTTGATCAAAGCAAAAATTATCGCGGTAGATTCTTTTGATAACAAGAATGAATACCCCTTTACGTTAGAACGTATTGATGATCAAGCGCCTGTCATCACCTGTCAACAAGATGAATTAGTGCTCTCTCCTGATAATGTCATGACCAGTGAGACACTGTTAAGTCTTTTCTCGGCTAAAGATGATATTGATGGTGATGTAGAAGTCTCTATGCTAGAAAACACCTACTCGGAAAATAGCAAAGAAGTTGGTAATTATATTTTTAAAGTTAATGCAAAAGATTCCTCGAATAATGAATCTACAAAGACTTTAAACATCTATGTCAAAGATGATGAAGGCCCTGTCTTTTTTGCGAAGGGTAGCTTCATGACCTTTGCTCAGGGTCAGATTCCGGAAGAAAAGGAAATCATTGAATCCTTAATCCGACAAGAAGTCATTCCGGATAAGAACTATATCTCTTCTGCCCTCGTCTCTGGTGATGAAATCAATAATGATCTGGAAATCGGTGATCATGAAACCACCATGCAGTACTTTGCCGATGATGACACTTTTG
>CACXYG010000101.1 GCA_902771745.1 uncultured Erysipelotrichaceae bacterium
GCCTTTTTATATTCCAAAAAGTAATAGTAGAGTCTGCATCAAGGATGATACTATCATCTCTCCATTTAATACCACCATCAATACGAATATCTACCATTATGTGGGGGATTATTCTACTGATGCTCTAAAAGACATGGAAGAGGAAGTGAATTTCAAACTGTCCTATTATCATGCCTTAAGCGATCGTCATTACTCTTATACCTTAGATGGAAAAGATATCGTCAATGTAAAAACAATCAATGAAAGCTATGGTTTAGAAAAACCATTGGTTTTAGATGATTTTTTATATCATTTATTAAAAGAAAGTTATCAGTTTACCCTTCATAGCCAAGGCAAGTACAACATGTTTCTCGGTAGCCTAAATGATATTTATGAAGAAAAATTTGATGAATTAGAAGATAATCAGACAATCCAAGAAAAAGTTTTCCAGGACATGTCTAATCTGCACTTTGCTTCTTTTGATAACGAAGAAAAATCCGCGATTCAAGAAGCGCTAGATCAAATTCCAGTCAGCAAAAGTGAACTAGAAAGCATGCTGACATTTGATGATGAGACAAAAAGTGTTGTCTTTCATCAGATTTCTAGAGATGGTGTTGCCTTAAAAGATGTAGAGATATCTCTTGGTGGGAATGCCAAAGGCTTTGCTACCGAAAAGATCACTTCTGATTTAAAAGAAGAATATCCTGGCATTTCTTTGATTATGAACTCAGGCACCTCCTCTATTAAGGCGGTTGGTCAAAGACCGGATAAAAAAGACTGGATTCTTCGTTATATCAACCCCGCTTATCAGGAATATCTCGATACTTATTCAAATCCTTATAACGATTATGAATTCACCATCTCCTATCCAGGAGAGTTTAATATCTCGACTTCTGGTAATTATGAAAGTTACTTCTATGAGATACAAGAAGATAGTATGATCAAACGAAGTCATATTTTAGATGTGACCACGGGTTATAGCAACAACTACTTTGACCAGGTCTCCGTTTTTTTGAATGATGCTGGTTTAGCAGATATGTATACCACTGCCTTGATGAATACTTCTTCTAAAGAAGAAGCTTCTTCTTTATTTACTTCGTTAAATGAAATCTATCAGCAAACCGATGCGGAAATGATTCTTTCATATAAAGAATATAATGACGAATATTATTCGTATTCTTTAAATAGTTATCAACCGTTATCTGATAAAAAACTTCCGATTGCCATATTAAAAGATGGAAGTGAATATTCCGGGGATTATTCTTCCCTTGATTTTAACGATATCGTCTCTTATAAAACCAGTTTAATAACCCCATTTAAACAGGTCTATTACCTCAGTGATCATTTATATGAAAAAGCAAATATGATCACCACCAAGTTGAATAAACCTGATCATGTGATTACCGTTTTGAAGAAATTAAAATAGGAGCCTAAGCTCCTATAATACTAACTTCGCTTTGGTGATGACGGTGTCATCGATTTTGGTGGTGAAGTACATGGTATTCTCTTTCTTGGTATATTCAATCAAGAGAGGTTCATTTTCTCTGGCTTCCTTGATGTAGTTGATCTCTAGTTCCTGGAAACGCAGATGACGTAATTCATCACTGTTGAGACAATTCATGAAATATTTGATATAGGCGATATTGTTGAGATGGTTGGAATAATCAATATCGGTTGATTCTACCTTACAATGATAGAAGATGGTTGTGTCATCTTTATAATGTCCATATTTTTCGAATAGACCATGCGTCGGTAATTCTTCATCGATGTTAAGCGTATTGAATTCTTCAAATTGACTTAATGGTCTTAGCGTTCTTTCTTTCATATCGATAGCGGAAATCTGGATATAGGAAGTGATCAAAGGTTCTTTTTCATTTTCACGATATAAACGAGTTCTTAAGAAGAAAGCAACACTGGATTTACGGATGACTTCCACTTTGGAAAGAAGGTTATCACCTAAATGACAACGGTCATGGAAATAGATATGGTTTCTTAAGACAACTAATATGGCACCATATTTCTTGTTGAGAAAACCACCGGAAAGATGATTCTGTTCCAAAAATTTTGTGGTCGCATCTTCGATGATCTGCGCTAACGCTAAAAGAGTGACATGAAGACCGCTGTTGACTTGCGAATAACGGATTTCCGTCTTGGTTAGATATTCTTCCATTCTGAATCCTTTAAAGATTGTTTGATATTGATTTCATCTGATTTGATGATTCTGTTTTTCTTTTGTTTGTCACTAGCAATAATATAACCTTCTTTGGAAAAAGAGACAACTTTGAGTGTCTTTCCTTCAAAATCAATCCATCGATTATAGATGAGATTATTCTTTGTGTATTCTTCCAGGATAGAAGCAAAAGGCTGTTTCTTTAGTAAAGAGAGTTCTTCTAAAACTTCCTCTAACAACATCATTTTATCCTTGATGCCATAAGAGAAAAGCCCAACACCATTGACACTATCCTTATTCGTCATATTGATACCAATACCGATGATACACGCCTTAAAAGAAGCACCAGCATAGATATCTTCAATCAAGATACCACAGACTTTCTTGTTATCGATATAGACATCATTGGGCCATTTGATGAAGGCTTTGATATGATGCTTTCTTAATACGGACATGACCGCCAAAGGGGCTAAGATTTCATAGCGCTCACGCTGGTAGGTCAAAATGCTGAAACATAAGTCCTGATCATTTTCCCACTTGCGGATATAACGACCTCTGCCAGCACTCTGATAATCTGCCTGTAAGACAGAACAATCAGGATAAAACTCATAATTGTTCTTGAAATAAGTGTTGGTAGAATCGATATCAGAGACGTGATAAAGAGAAAACTCAGCGATGTTATAAAGGTGTTTTATATCAAATTCCATCGTTATAACAACTGACTTAACGCATCATTATAGGAAGCGAAGTCGGAGACGTTGATGATCGTGACAGGAGTGGTCGCTGTCTTTCTGACAAATCCAGATAAGGTCTTGCCTGGACCGATTTCGACAAACGTATCAACACCCTGAGCTAAAAGATACTTGATAGAATCTTCAAAGTAGACAGAGTGACAGATCTGTTCCTGAAGAATATCGTTTAACGGTCTATCTTCTTCATGACCAGAGACGTTATAGATCATGGTGTATTCTGGCTTATGAGGTGTGAATCTGTCTAAGACTGTTCTCAATTCCTTAGAAGCGTCGTTGAGCAAGGAACAATGGAAAGCACCAGAGACATTAAGCGGAATGGTTCTTCTGCACTTACCGATCAAAAGCTGGCAGGCTTCCTTGATACCTTCATTGTCACCAGTGATAACAATTTGACCAGGACAGTTGTAGTTGGCAATTTCCGCAACACCAGATTTCACCTGAGCTAAACAATCAAGAATAACTTCTCTATCCGCACCGATAACAGCAGCCATAGTCGTTGTGCCAAGCGGTAAAGCTTCTTGCATGATACGACCGCGGTTGGTGATGATTTCAATAGCGTCTTTTAAAGACCAGGTGTTACCAAAAGCAAGAGCGGTATATTCACCAAGAGATAAACCACAGGTGTATTCAGGGACAATGCCCTTTTCCTTTAAAGCGGAAGCGATGGCATAACCGGTTAAAAGCATAGCCTTTTGGGCATAGGCAGTCTGGTTGATGACACCATCCTTATCCTCAAAGCATAAAGCCTTGATATCTTCAAACTGGTCATAGATGGCTTTGACAGAATCTAAATTGTCATACATGTCTTTACCCATGCCGACAGCCTGGGCGCCCTGACCTGCAAATAAAAATGCAATTTTCATAATGTTCTCCTATTGACCGATACAACGGTATTTCTGATAACGATTCTCTAATAAGGTTGTCTCATCCGTAGAAGATAGTTCTTCGACTTTCTTGATGAGGATTTCTTTTAAGTTGCTAGCGTATTCTAAAGAGACATATCTAAGACCACCCAGAGGCTCCTTGATGATTTCATCGACGATGCCATAATTCTTCAGGTCATGAGAAGTCATCTTCATATAGTTGACTGCTTCTTCTGGCTTAATGGCACCCTTAAAGAGAATTGAGGAGAAACCTTCTGGAGATAATACGGAATAGACGGCGTTTTCAAACATGTAGATATAATCAGAGACCGTCAGAGCCAAAGCACCACCGCTACCGCCTTCGGATAAGACGATAGAGATGACCGGAGTCTTCAACTTAGAAAACTCCATCAAGTTTTCCGCAATCGCACGGGCCTGACCTCTTTCTTCCGCACCCTTACCAGGATAAGCACCGCTGGTATCGACAATGCAGATGATCGGACGATGGAACTTCTCCGCTTCTTTGGCAAGACGAAGAGTCTTTCTGAAGCCTTCTGGAGAAGTCATGCCGAAGTTGCGCTTGATCTTCTCAGCGGTATCACTGCCTTTGGCCTGAGCCAAAACGGTGACTGGAATATCACCTAGATAACCAAGACCAGAGATGATAGCGGCATCATCGGCGTAATACTGATCACCATGGAGTTCATAAAACTCGGTGAAGAGATGGGAAATCAAAGTGCGAGCCTTGATTCTTTTATCGCTTCTGGCGATACACACTCTATCCCAAGGAGTGAGATTAGAGTAGGTATCTAACTTTAACTGCTTTAATTCTTTTTTCTTTTCTTCGTAAGCTTCGTCAGTAGGATTTAAGGTCAGTAATTCCTGTTCCAAAGCTTCGATTTTCATTTCATTTTCTTCTAAGATCATTATCTGTAATTATGAAGCTTTAACAAGAGACTTAACGTCTTCTTCATATCCTTTCTTTCTACGATGCTATCGACATAACCTTTGTTGAGCAAGAACTCCGCCGACTGGAAGTCTTTAGGAAGAGTTTCCTTGATGGTCTGCTCAATAACTCTCTTACCAGCAAAACCGATCAAGGCTTTGGGTTCCGCAAGAGTGATATCGGCAAGAGAAGCAAAAGACGCCGAGACACCACCGGTGGTAGGATCGGTTAAAACGGAGATATAGAGTTCTTTATCTTTCAATCTGCCGATGGCTTCGCTCGTCTTAGCCATCTGGAACAAGGAGATGACACCTTCTTGCATTCTTGCACCACCAGAACAGGTAAAGAGAATTAATGGCTTATGTTCCTTTAAGGCTTTTTCCGCTAAAAGAGCAACTCTCTCACCACAGATAGAACCCATACTACCCATCATGAAATAAGAATCCATGACACCGACAAGCGCCTTGATGCCATTGATTTTACCATCAACACAAATGATGGATTCATCATCGCCAGAAGACTCTTTGGCTTTGGCTAATTTGTTCTGATAGTCCGGGAAGTCAAGATGCTTTTCTTCCATGTCCGTAAATAAGACTTCATAACCTTCATCCATGACTTCTCTCAGTCTTTCCTTGGCGTGAAGTCTGGCGTGATGACCACAACTTGGACAGACATATAAAGCGGAAGTATATTCCTCACTTACCAAAGTCTTTCCACAATGTGGGCAGACAACCAAAAAGCCTTCCGGAATATCAATCGGTTTGGATTGGATTTCCGGTTTACGAACTTGGAGGTTTTCCAATGCGCTGTTGAACTCTC
>CACXYG010000102.1 GCA_902771745.1 uncultured Erysipelotrichaceae bacterium
CCGTCGGCCTGGCCGATGCGCGCGTTGTAGATGCGCAGGTCGTTGATGGTCGTCGTGCTACCCGGGCACTTGAGCGCCAGAGTGGCACCTCCGTCCAGCGTCAGCGAGTTGCCCTTGAACACGAACGGGCTGCCGCTCTCCGGCGTACGGATCGTACGCCCGGCATTGACGAGATAATCCTGTGGTCTATTTCTCATCTCTTGGGAGAAGTCTCTGGCGATTTGCCAAGCGTCAGTTCTTTCTGTGATTCTGGGAGCGACGACCGCAAATTCATCACCACCATAACGACAGACCAATCCTTTATCGCCTACGCTATACTTGATGACATTAGCACAGTTTGTCAACGCTTTATCACCGACTTGGTGACCATAGGTATCGTTGACCTTCTTGAAGTTATCAAAATCGATGATGTATAAAGCAAAAGGAATTTCCTGTTTGATCAACAAAGAACACACGGAAAGAAAGACGTCTTTATTATAGACGCCTGTCATCGGATCATATAAATTCTCTTCCGAAATGGAGGATAGATATTCCTGGATGCTCTTTTCCATACGATTATTATAAAAGTTAAAAGCACGAAAATGCAACAAACTGTCACTATTTTCGTGCTTGAAAAACTTTTATGCTAAGGAATTTAAGACCGTTTCACAAGTGGTGAGATATTGGTTGGATTTGGGTTCAAACATATAGACCTTCTTGGAATTGACAAGAGGATTGAGATACATCGGATATTTCTCTAAGAAGTCTTTTAAGGATAACGATCTTTCATCACCCTCTTCACCATAGTAGTATTCACCCTCTTGAGCCGCTTCCTCATAAAGGGAGACAACGGATTTCAAGGTTGGGGAATAACCGATAGCCGTGGCGTTTTGATAGGCGTTAGAAGGGTCAAGCATGAAGTTGATGAAGGCGTTAGCCAAATCATAGTTCTGATAGGTGGTTGGGATGATCATCGAATCAAAGAAGGCAGAAGTGGTCTCAGGAATGACGATATCGAAGTTGATATCATCACTGGATTCATCATAGACGAGGTATAAGGCGTCAAAGAAGTCGCCTAACTGGGTAAAGCAAAAGTCTAAGGAACCGTTGGCGACATTTCTCTTTAAAGAGTCATTACCAAACTCATCAAACTTGACTTTCTGTAAGGCGCTGATGGCGTCATTTTTGATCTCGTCAGAAAGATCATCCTCTTTTGATCCATCATAACTGGTGATGTTAGGATCATAGTCATTGGCCATTAAATAGCTAGCGACAATCCAACGGGCGGTATCATACATACCGATTTTAACATCGCTAGTAAATAAAGAACGGTCATATAAGCCCATGAAGCCATGTTCTTTTAAGGTGGAGGGTACATCACTCTTGCTCTTATTGTAGATCATGGAGTAAGCACCCCAGAAGTATGGCATGAAGTAGGAGTTGAATTCCTTACCTTCTTCATTGACCATATAAGTCGACATCAAGTCCGATAACTGACTAGAGAAGATATCTTTGTAGTTGTTGAGGTTTTCATATTTCGTGTCATTGATCGCCATCTCAGCAAGATAACCTTCGTTATAAAGCTGATGGACGGTGTAATCACCAGGTATGGCGACATCATAGGAGGTGGAACCAGCGGTGATCTTCTGATACATCGCTTCTGAAGAAGTGACGCATTCTTCAATGACCTGACACTTATATTCTTTTTCAAAGGCGGCGACGAGTTCATGATCGATATATTCGCCCCAGTTGAGAAGATATAAGGTGGTCGAAGGTGTGGAGATGACAATGCTAGCAAAGATGGTAAAGGCCGTTAAGAAGGCCGTTGTAATAATCAGGATCTTTCTCATTTTCTGATCAATCCTTTCTTGGCTTTTCGATTAGAACGCATAGAGAAGAAGAATACGACAGCCAACGTCACAAAGGTAAGAAGGGCATTAAAGGCATAAGAACCGGCAGAGAAGTTCTTCTTGGTGTAGGCGGAGTAGACGTAGTTGGAGAAGTTGGAAAAACCATTACCCTGGGTGTAAAAAGAGATGACAAAGTCATCGATAGACAAAGTGAAAGCGATCAAGGCACCGGTTAAAATAGCCGTCGATAAGGATGGGATGATGACTTTCATCAAGGCCTTGAATGGTGGACAGCCCAGGTCTCTTGCCGCTTCATATAAGGATTCATCCGTCTGTTCTAATTTTGGAAGAATCATCATGATGACATAAGGGATGGTGAAGAAGACATGAGCCACAAACATCGTCCAGAAGCCGAAGACATTCGGGAAGATCGGCTTTAAAAGGGAGAAGATGATCATGATAGAAATACCAGTGACGATCTCCGAGTTGAGCATAGGAATCTCATTTAAGAAGTCCATTGCTTTTCTGGCCTTCTTATTTAAGGCGTTGATACCGATCGAGGAGAATAAACCCACGATGGTCGCAATAAAGGTAGCCCAGAAGGATACCAATAACGAATCAAGAATAGAGGTGTAAAGGTGACGATTGGTAAAGATTTCCGCAAAGTTATCTAAAGTGAATCCACCCCAGGCAAGAGGGGTGATAGAGTTGGCGGTAGAGTTGAAAGACTGATAGATGATGATAAAGACAGGAATATACATCGAGCTTAGTACAAGGCAGACAAACATGACTTTGAAGACATTGACTAAGACGCGTTTCCACTGATGCTGTTCAATCATTTCTCTTTCCTCTCTTTCTTGCCATGCTGGAGGAATTCAAAGACGACGACAATGGCAATGATGATGATTGAAAGAAGGATGGATAAAAGGGCACCAAAGTTATAATTGTTCTTTTCAAAGACGGATTGAATCAAGTTACCGATGAGTCTCACCTTACCCTGACCGATGGTCTGAGAGATGGCAAAACCAGTAGCGGCTGGTAAAAAGACCATGATGATACCACTAGAGACACCAGACATGCTTAATGGAAGAGTGACCTTAAGGAAGGTTTTCCAAGCTGGAACACCTAAATCCTTGCTCGCTTCCATCAAAGAGCGGTCCATCTTTTCTAAAACTGTGTAGATAGGGAAGATCATGAAAGGAAGATAAGTGGTGACCGTGACAAAAATGACGGCTGGATTCGTACCGATCAAATTCAGAGCGGCAAGACCATCCATAGAAAAGAGTCTTAACCACGAAACAATACGTAACATAGAGTTAGACCACATTGGAAGAATGAGTAAAAGAAGGAAAAGCATCTTATTCTTCAAATTAGAAAAAGAAATGAAATAAGCGGTTGGATAACCTAAAGCAATACAGATGATAACCGTCCAAAATGCAACTACTAAGGAGTTCCAGATCGCCTTTAAAATGGATGGGTCAGCCAAACGAGCATAAGCGTCTAAACTCGCTTGCGCTGAGGAGAAATCCATACCATTAGAGGACATGAAGGTCAAAACCAACATGACGATGATGGGAAGGACAACAAGGAACACCAGCCATACAAAGTAAGGTATGGCTAAAGCCTTAAATCTTTTCATTTTCTTCTTCGTCCAATTTCGCGGCTAATTCTCTAGCCTGAGCGCGGAGCTCTTGAATTTCTTTTGGTTGTTCACTGTCTTCGACCTTCATGAGATGAATCTCATAGAAGTCGACCTTCAAACCGATACGGTCACCAACTTCGACGTTGCAATAGTCCTGAACCATGATGGTTTTGCCATTGACGTTGATCCATAAGTTGAAAGTGACACCGGTAAAGGCAGTCTTGGTGACAACGCCCTGTAAAATGGCGCTATCCGGATTATCGACGACTAAATCGAAGTCTTCTGGACGGATGACGGCATCGACGACTTCTCCGGGGATAAAGGTTGTCATATAAGTCTTGAACTGGGCGCCCAAGAAGGAGACTCGCTGATTTCCAAGATAGATACCTTCTAAGATATTTGGATTATCATAGTTGGCTAAGAACTTGGATTTGTTTTCGTTGATGTCTTCACAATAGATGTTACCAGGAGCGACGGTCAAACCGATTTCCGTACCGACAGGAATCTTTTCTTCACTTTCAATCTTGATGGTCTTCTCACCGACCTGGACATCAAAGGTATATTTGTTCTCATCATACTTAGAAGCGATGATGGTACCCTTGAGTTTGGCATCTTCTAAAGAGCAGATATCGAAATCTTCTCTTTCGATGACGATATATAAAGGGTCATTTGGTAAGAAGTCCTGGGTGGAGACTTTAAAAGTCTTATCCAAGATATTTAGTCTACCAGGAGCGGTGTAGACACCTCTGAAGATGTTGGCTTCACCGATGAAGTTTGCAACAAAGCGGCTGATTGGCGTGTTGTAGATATCTTCCGGACGGCCAAGCTGCTGAATCTTACCGCCATTCATGACGACAACGGTGTCAGACATGACCATGGCTTCTTCCTGATCGTGGGTGACAAAGATGAAGGTGATACCTAATTTTCTTTGAAGTTCACGAAGTTCCAGACGCATGGCTTTTCTCAGCTTTAAATCCAAAGCGGATAATGGTTCATCGAGTAACAAAATACGGGGCTTGTTGACGATGGCTCGAGCGATTGCAATACGCTGCATCTGACCACCAGAAAGAGAGGAAACTTCTCTATTCTCATACCCTTCGAGGTTCACCAGTTTCAAAGCCTTCATGACTTCTTCTTTGATGACCTTTTCTTTGAACTTGCGGTTGTTGATTTCTTCAACCATCTGGTAGTAGACATCATCCTTGCTGATCTTGCTAAGAAGGTCATTGATAACAAGTCTGATCTTCATCTCATCTGGATAATCACAAGCGACTTTGAGATTGTGCTTTTCCAAGATTTCTAAAATAGCGGACTTGCCATTGCCATAAGTCTTCCATTTTTCATTCTTAGCTAAAGTTGTGATTTCTTCTTTAACAATATAATAAGGAGAAAAACTCATGAAGTACTGGACGACATACTTTTTGACGTCCTTTGGTTTTTCAATCAAGGAGAGCTTCTTGTTTAAAGCATTGATCTCCTCTTCATCAAAACCATTCTTTTCCATCAAATCCATCGCGCCGATATCATAGACGGTGGAGTAGATGTTATTGCGTAAACCAAAAGCGATGTTGTCAAAAATGTTAAGATGGGGGAAGAGGGCATACTTCTGGAAGACGGTGTTGATCGGTCTTTTATGAGAAGGTAAAGACTGAATTTCCACTCCGTCTAAGAGCAGTTGACCTTGCTGCATTGTTTCGAAACCAGCAATGATTCTTAAAGTTGTGGTCTTACCGCAACCAGAAGGACCAAGAAACGTAACAAACTCATCTTCGTTGATAGCTAAATCCAGGTTATCAAGAATGACGTTGTCGCCATAACTTTTCGTGATTCCTTTAAGCTCAAGAATCTTTCTTGCCATGTACTTCAATACCTCCTAAAGTTTCAAAAAATATTACTATTTTTTACATAGCAAAAAAATTATAAATGTATTCAAAAAAAATACAATAAAAATTTCAAAAAAAATC
>CACXYG010000103.1 GCA_902771745.1 uncultured Erysipelotrichaceae bacterium
CGAGTAAGGTTGGATTTGGCTGTATGTGCTGGGTTTTCATGTGGGTTCACCCAGCGACGGACTTTCACCGCAGGCACGTGACATGCCTATCACACAAAAGGTGATGGAGAAATCCATCACCTTTTTTCATTTGTTAATTACGTTCGTGCAATTCGCCAGTTTTATAAGCTTCAATGAGGTCCTTGAGAACACCGATTTGTTCTTGTAAGTCTCTTCCCTTATCCGTATCTTTGACAAGGACACGGTCTGGACAGCGTTCCACAATTTTAACCTTAGAGATATTACCTCCGTCTTTCACAAAGTTCTTGTGCTGGGCTAAAAGATAATAGTGAGAGTTGTAAATCAATGTATAGCCAGCAATACCCGTCTTAGAATGATAAGATTTGGCTAAACCGCCATCAATCTTGAAGAGTTTACCATCAGCCTTGATCGGCGATTCTCCTTTATTGACCAAGACTGGAACATGTCCGTTGATGATATGACCATGATCAACATCCGCACCAAATTCCTGAAGAATCTTTTTGACGTATTCAATATCTTTTGAGTATTCGTAATAAGGATTGTAATCCTCATGATATAAAGAAGAATCATTGATGAAGATTCTTTCAAACGTGGTGATTTGATCCTTACCAAAAAGCGGTGACTTTGGACCACACCACAAATACCACAAGAAATCCGTTTCAAATTCTTTGTCTGGATGATCTAAAGGCAGAGAACAAGCGTATCTGACCTTTTTCTCACAATAATCCATATAGGCTTTACCAGAGAAAGTGCCATCGGGTGTCTTTACTTCCATGAAAGAACCATCTTCATTCATTGGAACGCAAGCGTGATATAACAAATTACCGTTATATAACTTATACATGGAGCCTTTCTTTAATAAGAACTTGACATGTCTTTGAAGTTTTTCAGAGTGAGTGAAACTATACTGAAGACTCTGCATGAGAAGTACTTCATCCTTAGTCAATTCACGAAGATTACCCTTTTTAAGCGTTGGAAGATTCTTATCTTCTAATGGGAAGGTTTTATCTTTTATGGTGATGGTTCCTTTTTCTAAATCGATGCCATCTAACAACAGACGATTATTGATACCATATTCCGGATGACGTAAGATCAACTGGCCTTCTAATTTAAACATGATCATGGTGATGACTTTACACATCTTAGCCGCTAAGGTTGGAGATAAAGAATCAGAGACATTGGTATCCAACAGATGTGGTTTAAATCTCTCACAAGAATCATCCTTATAAAGTTCTTCCGCATACATGGAAAGTGGTCTTAAATTGATTCCATAGCCAGATTCCAAGACATCAAAAGAGTTATATAAAGTAGCGATATAAATGACATGAGCAATGCAGGCTAAATTTCCATGAGCAGCACCAATCCATGGGGTATCGTGATTACCCCACTGAATATCGATTTCTGGGAAGGTCATCAACTCATCCATGATCATATCCGCTCTCGGTCCACGATCAAAAATATCGCCGATGATATGGAGATGATCAACACAGAGATTCTGAATCAACTTGGCTAAAGCGATGATATATGGATCGGAATAATCCAAATCCAAAATAGAATCCAAGACCGCATCATGATATCTCTTGGTGTTGAGATCTTCCGAATTGGTATTGATCAATTCATCTAGAACATAAGCGTAGGAGTTAGACATTCTCTTACGGGTTTTACTACGAGTATATTTTGAAGAGATAAAGCGTGCGACAACGATCATCTTCTCAATCATATCCTTACGCCATTTACGGGTGTCAGACTTCAGATAATGACGCGTGTTTAAAACCTCTTCAGGATAATAGATCAACTTGGCTAGTTCATCATATTCTCCTTTACTTAAAGAATTACCTAAAGCCTTTTTCATCTTCATAAAGACCACACCAGAACCAGATCTCATCAGATAAGAAAAAGACTCATACTCACCATGAATATCACTTAAAAAGAACTCCGTTCCTTTTGGAAGTTCACAGATGGCCGAAAGGTTGATAATTTCTGTACTGGCACTCTTGATGTTCGGAAAAGATTTCGATAACAGTTTTAATAAAGGTAAATCTCGCATAATGTTCCCTCTTCTATTCCATTATATTTATTTCCGCAGAAAAAGATGTAAAGAAAAGCAAAATAGTGATATTTGCGAACAAAAAATCCAAAAACTGCAAGAAAAAACCTCTCCAGCAAAATGCCAAAGAGGTCAATAACACTCAATGAAAGACTGCTACTTTACCTTCTCGATATCTTCTTTTGACCAGCCAGTAGCCAAAACAATCTGGTCGACAGAAAAACCGTTTTCCTTCATACGAAGAACAGTTTCTCTCATATTCTCTTTTCGCCCTTCTTCTCTACCTTCTTTTCGTCCTTCTTCTCGTCCTTCTTTGCGGGCTTGATCGAGTTCTGGTTTGAACATTTCACGGATATCTTCTTCAACAGACATTCTCTTCTCCCCCTCTTTACAACATTCTACACTTTTCTTGATACGAGGTAAAAGGATTTCTTCAGTTTTGGAGCAACCGAAATCATGCATCAATTTACCAAACATAGATTTTTTATCCACATATTTCTGATTGAGAAGATACCAAACGTAAGAATCCGGAGCCACTCTCCCTTTTAAATCCTCTTTCAGTCTAAAACGATAATAAGGTTGACCATCACCATAATAATCAAACCCCATGATGAAAATCAAAATCGTGTCAGGAAGATTTGAATACTTTTGACCGACGCCTAAGTTATTATGATCAATCGATGATTGATAATACCTCATACGCTTAAAAGAAAAGTTCTCTGAAGCTCGTTGAATTTCAATATCATGAAAGACATTATTCTCATCCACGGCAACAACATCCAAACGCACAGAATGATGCTCTGGTCGAGCAAAAATATCCTTCTGTACCTCTGAAGAAACCACCTTAAGATCATTTCTGTTAAGCATGATACGCAACACATACTCAACCAACCCTGGATCATCCTGAAACACTCTTGTCATCAACACATCATGCATCAAGGTCATCTCATCAACTTCTTTGGCAACACGTTGTTCAAGTTCGTATTTTGTCATGAACAATCCCCCTTTACATATATATGACCAAAATCAAAGGAAAATTGTCTAAAATACTTAAATAAACGAAAGATTTTCAAGAAACCAGCATTTAAAATACCTTTCTCTTTCATTCTCAAAACCAATACTTTATAATTTTCCTATGCCAAATAACGAACTTGGAAAAAGAATCCCATTAGAGGGAACCATCAACACAAGAGACCTAGGTGGATATATCACCAAAGACGGACGAAAAGTCAAATATAGAAGACTGATTCGCACCGACTTTTTAGGGAGAATCACCGATAACGATATCCAGTATATCCTAAAAGAATTACATCCTGTCTATGAAGTAGATATGCGTAGTTCTGGAGAAATCGAGGCTTCCCCGAATAGAGAAATACCAGGGGTAACCTTTGTTCATCTTCCCATCCAGGAATCACATAAAACAGAAAGACTTGTCGATCAGGAAAGTCCCCATGTCAGTATCAAAGATGCCGGTATCAAAAGCACCGTAGATTATCTCTATCGTATGGATGTCAATGGAGACATGACCTACGCCTTTGAAAAAGTCTATCGCAACATGGTTCTACCCTATGGACAGAAACACTACGAAGACTTCCTCCGCTTATGTCAGAAGAACAAAGAAGGCTCCATTCTCTTCCATTGCGCTGATGGTAAAGACCGCTCAGGTCTAGCAGCCGCCTTACTCTTATTGATGTTAGGTGTAGATAAAGAAACCGTCATTGAAGATTATCTAAAAAGCAATGAAAACACCAAGGGCAAAGCCCAACGCAGAGAAAAATATCTCCGTGAAGAAGCTCACATTGAAGATGAGACCATAATCAACTCCATCAAGATGGTCGCCGGTGTGAGAAGAAACTGGATTGAATCCGCCTTTGATGAAATGACAAAAATTGCAGGAAGTGTAGATAACTTCATCAAAAACAACTTACACTTCACTGATGAAGACATCAAAGAATTACAAGATAATTACCTTGAATAACAAAACAGAGATTGTTCTACAAAAGTAGTTCAATCTCTGTTTTCATTTCATATTATTTCTTCGCTTTTGGTTATGTTTTAATCAAAACATATATTTTCTAACCGATCAGAAAACCGTATCCTTACCAAATTAGTCTGTATATTCTCCTACCACTTCTACCCCAATAAAAGTTCCCTTATTGATGATAGGAGCAGTAAAGTTTCTAATGCCTTCTTCCTGAGGGTGACCATAGTCTATCCATTCTTCTTGATGAGCATAGTCTTTTAATTCCTCATCACTTTTAAAATAGAGATGTAAGCCCACCTGGTAGTAGCCACCTTCTAATTCTTCTTCAGTGGTTCCTTGAACCTGTCTGGTAAGATAGAGAGAAAAAACAGATTTGTTATCGAGCTTTTCTCCATCTACAGTTTCTAAAAGAACATCATCACAATCATCGCTTATTCTTACCTTCAATTTGTTAAAAGCAATAAATGATTCTACTAATTCATCAGGCGTGTTTTTACCTACTATCAGAGAAGTCAGTGTTTGTTTTAAATCTTTGATACTCAGAGCATCATTCCTGTTAGATTTAACTTTTGCTTTAGAATGGCTTTTATTTGGTCGAGCAATACATGCTTTTAATTGTTCTACATAGGCTTCATAAGCTTCATCTAAAAGCTTGTAGAAATTTTCCTTTGTTGCTTCTTCCTCTTTTAACTCAATTATTTTAAAACCATCGACTGATGGGTGATCATCCTAAACAAATCTAAAGGTCATCGTATTATGATCTATAATGAGACTAGCCATACCATTGTCACCTGAACGCTGGGCATTTGGTTTTCTACGAAAGGTCATGCATATAAGGAACTCTTTTTTGTCATCCCCACCATATACCACTAACTTTTTTATCATCAAAGCCTTTTTGGAAATAGTAATTCAGCAATTCGTCTTTTTCAATAATGTCACAAAGCATAATTTTCTAATACTATTAATTTTTAGTTCCCCAATAGTACTATTACCTCCTTCAATAAATAAGGGAATGATGAATAAATGAGTCAGAATCGAAATCAAAACGGAAGAAAACTTATGCATAAGATACACTAAGGGACAATTCTTTCTCATGCTTTTTCAATTAAAGAGACAACCTAAATAAATTTATAACAAAAGTATACCTATATATAAATATATATCAAGAGAAAAATGACATTTTGACTTATTTTGACATAATATTACAACCTTTCAGCCTAAAATCAGTATGTTTCTCTGCTTTTTGAGAAACTATTTGTTGAAGAAATGTTAAAGGATAATACCAATTAAGTGTTGATACTTCCTTTTAGTGCTATAATAGATGCGCTAAATATTAAAGTTTTTAGAGTCCTGGCAGACGAATATTTAG
>CACXYG010000104.1 GCA_902771745.1 uncultured Erysipelotrichaceae bacterium
ACACCACAGCAGTCAAAGAATCTTTGAAGAATGATGATGTCGGTGTTGTCGTCATCGGTAGAAGCGGTGGTGAATCTGCTGACCTTCCAACTTCCGAGCTTTCTACTGGCTCTTACTATCTCCAAATCGATCAGAACGAAAAAGACATGTTGAAGATGGCTTGTGATAACTTCGATAAAGTTATCGCCATCATCAATGCCAATAACCCGATGGAATTAGACTTCTTAGAAGATGAGACTTATAAGAACGTCAAGGCTGCTTTCTGGCTTGGCGGTGTCGGTCAGGAGGGTATGCATGCCATTCCTGAGATCTTAAATGGTACGACCAATCCATCTGGTCGTCTTGTCGATACTTATGCCTATGATTCCACCTCGGCTCCATCCTTTAAGAACTTAGGTAACTACACCATCAACAATTCTTCTGTCACCAATGGTAACAAGTATCTTGTCTATGGTGAAGGTGTCTATGTCGGTTACAAATACTATGAAACCAGATATGAAGATGTCGTTTTAGGCAACACTTCTGGTTATGATTATTCCACCTCTGTCCAGTTCCCATTCGGTTATGGTTTAAGCTATACCACCTTTGAATGGTCCGACTTCACTGTCTCTGAAAAAGAAGATACTTATGAAGTCACTGTCAAAGTCAAGAACAAAGGCAATCACGCTGGTAAGGATGTTGTTGAAATCTACGCCCAGAAACCATATACCGCCGGTGGCGTGGAAAACGCCTCGGTCGAATTAGTCGGCTTTGCCAAGACTGGCGTCATCAAGAGCCGTGATTCGGAAATCGTCAAAGTTGAAGTCAAGAAGAAAGACTTGGTCTCCTATGACTATAAGACCAACAAGACTTATATCATCAATAAGGGCGATCATTATCTTTCCGCCGGTAGAAACGCTCACGATGCGTTAAACAATATCTTAGCCTTAAAGGGTAAGACGACCAGCAATGGTATGACCGAAGACGGCGATAAGAATTTCGCCAAGATGATCTTCAACCAGGCTGAAATCGATGCTACCACTTATTCCAAGTCTGAAGTAACTGGCAACGCTATTACCAATCAGTTTGACGATGTTGATGTCAATTACTATGAAGACTTCACTTATCTCAGCAGAAACGATTGGACTGGCACCTTCCCAACTACCTTCAAGAAGGGCTCCTGGACTGCTACTGATAAAATGCTTGCTGATTTAGAATTCTTTGATGTCACTTCTGATACTACCGATGATGAAACTATCAACGCTTTCACCTACAAGTCTGATTCTAAGGATACGACCTATAAGCTTCCAGATGTCATGGAACTTCCATACGATGATACGAAGTGGGATGACCTCATCTCTCAGATGACTTATACCCAGATGACCAAATTGATCCGTTTAGGCGGTTACGCTACGGTCCAGGTTGACCGTATCGGTCTTCCAAAGACCATTGATAAAGATGGTCCAAGTGGTATCTCTGGTACGCTTGTCGGTGGTGAATCCACCATGGCATGGCCAGCTGAAGTCGTTATGGCTTCCACCTGGAATGCTCCAATGATTCAGAACCTCGGTGTCTGGTTTGGTGAAGACTCCATCGCTGCTGGTGTTGTCGGTGTCTATGGTCCTGGTGCTGACATCCATCGTTCTCCATACTCTGGTAGAAACTTCGAATACTTCTCTGAAGACTCTATGCTTTCTTATCAGATGGCCGCTCATGAGTTGAGAGGTTTGAGAAGCAAGGGCGTTCTTGCCTACGTCAAACACTTTGCTTTAAACGATCAGGAAACCAATCGTTATGGTAGTGCAATCTTCGCTAACGAACAGGCTATCCGTGAAATCTTCTTCAAAGGCTTTGAGGGCGCCATTGTTGACGGCGGTGCCAATGCTGCTATGGCAGCCATGAACCGTATGGGTGCGCGATGGGTTGGCGCTCATAGAGGCGCTATGACGAATGTCTTAAGAGATGAATGGGGCTTTGAAGGCTTTGTCATCACGGACCAGGCTAGTGTTCCTGCCATGTTCTATCAAGATATGATCTCTGGCTTATGGGCTGGTTGCGATATGTGGCTCAACACTAACGAATCCTATTGGGCTTTAAGTGCCTATAAAGAAGATAAGACCATGCAGTATTACATCACTCGTTCTGCTAAGAACATCGTTTACGCGATTGCTCATACTTGGGCTGTCAATGATGCCTATAAGACCAATACCGATGGCACGATTTCTGAAACCACCAGTAAAATTTTCCCATGGAGAGCCTTATTGTGGATTGTTGATTGCATCATTTGGGTCGGTGCAATCGGTAGCCAAGAAAAAACCTGAGTAACTAATTAATCTCCCCTTATAAAGACTGCCTGGGTTTAATCCCAGGCAGTCTTTCTTTCAAAAAGGTGAAATGTTAAAATTATGGTTGTGAAAATCAATATAGGTTTGCTGGAAAACGAGCAAAAAGAAGTTGAATCGACCAAACAGATGTTACAAACCTTCTTCTCATCGCAAGGTTTGGACTTTTCCAGTGAAAGTTTTTCTAATTCTAATGACTTCTTAGCTTCCAATGTTCAGAAGTATGATCTGATCATTTTAGATATCCTTTTAGACAACGATGATCCTATGAATGGCATTGATGTTGCCAAAGAGATTCGCAAAGTCAATAAGCATGTTGTCATCATCTTTGTCACCAAGACTGCTCAGTTTGCTCTTGATGGTTATAAAGTTGATGCCATCGACTATATCTTGAAGCCTCTTACCTATGAAGATTTCTACTTGAAACTTGTCAAAGCCATGAATGTCATCAAGTTCCATACCGATAAGGAATTTGTCTTGAAAAACATGGATGGTATCTTCAAGATCAAAGAGAGTGAAATCATCTATATTGAAGTCAAAAGACATTATCTCGACTTCCACCTCAAAACCGGGGTGAAAGCTTTTAGAGGCAGCATGAAGGAAGTCAGTCAGGAACTGACCGACAAATTTGCTAAGACTTCCAATAGTTTTATTGTCAATTTGCATTATACAAAACTGATTAAGAAAGATGGCGTTGTTTTAGAGTGTGCGGGAAACTCTTATGAAGTTCCTTTAACAAAACTCTTTAAGAACAGTTTCATTTTGGCCTTAGAAAACTATTCTGGGAGAAATTAATCTATGGATATTCAAACCTTCTTTATTTTTCGCTCTGAGCTTTTGATGTTTGAATTCCTCTTTTTCAGTCTTCCTTATTTTGCTAAAAAAGAACGTAAAAAACTCTTCTGGATCACTTTTCCAACAACTATCATCATCTATTTTTTAGTTGGAGTTGGTTTTGCTGTAATCAGCCAATATCAAGAGGCTCAAGTGAATTATGCAAGAGATTTTTCTGCCGCATATAACATTGTTCAGTATATCTTGTTCTACCTGCTTTTTGTCCTAGGGAGCAAAATCAATTTCAAAGGTAGTATTTATGAAATCATCTCTTGTACAACACAAGCGTTAGTCTTACGTCAAATCTGCTATTGCTTCTACATACTTCTTATCACCTTCATCGGTGACAACTATAACTTCTTGACCTTGGAATCGGTCAATTTCATCAACGGCTTACTTTATGTCTTCACTCATGTCTTTGCCGCTGCCATCTATTGTTTCTTCGCTCGAAAACTGCTCTTTAAATCCACCAACACCTTATCTAAGAGTATGCTTCTCATCTACATCATCGCTTCGGTAGCCTTGATCAACATTCACTCGGTTGCCGAGGTCTATTCCACCGAAGATTACTCCTTATACTTCAAACTGTTGATCTGTTCTGAAATCGTGTCCTTGATCATTCTTGTCTCCACGGATTTGTTGATTCGTTATACCAATCGATTAAAAGAAGAAAACTCCATTGTTCTTCATTTACTTGATGAACAAGGTAATCAGTTCAAGTTCTCCAAAGCCAATTCCGAAGACTTGAGAATCAAGGCTCATAACCTGAAACATCAGGTCAAAATCTTACGAGAAGGTGGCCCTGAAGCAGAAAAACTTCTCGATGAATTACAAGATTCTATCAACGATTATGAAAGTACGATGTATCTCGATAACAATGTTCTGGGTATCATCTTAAGAGATAAATACTCCTATTGTAAAAAACACAACATCAAGCTCTCCTATATCTCTGATCCTAACGCCTTCCTTAATGTCTCCAAAGTCGATTTATATACTCTGATTGGTAATATTTTAGATAACGCTATTGAAGCTAGTTTAAAACTCAAGAACAAGAACCAAAGAGTCATCTCCGTCAACATCTCTTCCAAGAATGGCATTTCTTCCATTCGCTGTGATAACTACTACGAAGGAAAACTTGAGATTGAAAATGGTATCTATAAGACCAATAAACTGGATGCCTCTAACCACGGATATGGCATTATGAGTATTGATATGCTAGCTAAGAAATATGGTGGCTTTGTCGATATTCAGACTGAAAATCAGATCTTTGTTCTCCGTGTCAACGTTCCTGAAGCAGAATAAAATAAGGGGCTGCCCGTTCACACATATCTATGTGTGATGTGAACCCCTAAACTTGGACCTTAAAACTATCTTACTACATTAGCATTCCAATTGGTTAGCACCTCATGAGGTGCTAACCAATTTAATTTGGCCTGGATTCTCTTTTCGTTCCACCAGAGTATGTATTCTTCCAGTGCTGCTTTGAAGGTATCATAGTCATGGAATTCATATTCGTGGCCATAGAACATCTCCGTCTTGAGTCTTCCGAAGAAGTTTTCCATGACAGCATTGTCATGACAGTTGCCCTTTCGGGACATCGACTTGACGATGTTATGTTCCTTCAGCATCAACTGATATCTCTTCATCCGATACTGCCATCCCTGATCGGAATGAAGAATCATTCCACCAAAGTCCTTTCGACCGCTAAACGCCATTTTCAGCATGTTCACTGTCTGCCTGAAGTTAGGATTCCTTGAGATGTCATAGCCGACGATCTCATGATTGAACAGATCGAGAATCGGTGAGAGATAGACCTTGCCCCACGGAAAATGAAACTCACTGACATCGGTGACCCACTTCTCGAATGGCTTTGTCGCCTCAAATCTTCTGTCAAGAATATTGGGAGCGGTCTTGCCAACATTACCTCTGAACGAATTGTATTTCCCTCGAGGTTGTCTGGCGTAAAGCTCCATCTCCTTCATCAGTCTCTGGATCTTCTTGTGATTGACCTTTCCTTCCTTGCTGATCTCGGCAGTGATCCGTCTGTATCCATATCGGCCATGATTCTCATCAAAGACACGCTTGATCCTATCCTTGAGTTCCCTGTCCGGATCCGCATCGATACGCTTAACAGCGTATTCATACGTCGATTTGGCCATTTCTGCCACTTTCAGCAATATCTTGAGGGTTACATTGATTTCTTTGCCTTGGAGGATTTCCGCAATCGCGCGTGCTTTCTCAGCCGCTCTTGCTTTTCCCTCTCTTCCACCAAGGCATCCAATTTTTTTAGGTAGAGTTCTCTTGCCTGCTGGTATAGAATCTTTTCCTTCAGCTTTTTGATTTCCGCCAACGCCTCTTTCAGTGTCTTTGGTTCATCCTCGGATGGCTGGATTTGTTCAGTCGGAACCATATCTTCCTTATTATCTGTTTCCATGTTCTTTCGAGACCTCTCTCTTTTAGAACATTTTAAACCATCCATGCCTTTCTCACGATACTTTCTCACCCATGAACATAGATTGCCGTGATAAATACCGACAATATTGGCTTGCATCTCAAGTCCTATTGCTCCGTTTAGCACTGGCTCGATATATTGGTATTTCGTTTCAGGTGAATAATAATTGTTATGACCATGACGCAATCCCTCTTCTCCTTTTATCTTGTATACGGAGACCCAGTGGCGGACAATGGACCGATATTTGCACTTTCGGTTTTTAGAATCATAATCCCTGGGTATTTCATAGGAACCATATTTCAGATAGTACAGAACCGCCTTCAGCTTGTCATCGAACGTAAACTTCATATCAAAAAGCCCCTCCATGGCTTTGGAGCGGTCGATGAATGAAGTGTCATGACACTTCATTCATCCTTGACCTACTCCTTGGTCCAATTAGAGGGGTTCACTTCATGTGGTTGGACAGCCCCTTTTGAATGTTACTTGATATGGATAAAGAATTACTCTTTGGTCTTTTCAACCGTTTCTTTAATGATCTTGTCACTAGAAGCGATAGAATATTTCTCAACCGCAATCTTGGTTCTGACAGAGTGCTGTAAGTTACATGGACCACCGATACAGCCACCGACACACATCATGCCTTCGATGAAGTTGTACTGAGAATTTGGCTTCTTGAATTCATTTAACGCCTTCTTGATATTCTCAGGACCATCGACAGCAATACCTTTGACTTCAAAGTCGATGTTTTCTTCTTTCAAGACTTCATGAACAGCCGCGGATAAACCACCGCACTTGGCAAAGCCTCTGCCGTAGACAGAGCCACCATAACTGCCATAAGTCTCTTCAGGAAGGCTGGCCATATCGATTTCAAAGGCATCGATGAAGGCCTGTAATTCTTCAAAGGTCATGACCGCATCGACATAAGGAGCGACTTTTTCATTCTTGATTTCATCCTTCTTGGCAGTGCAAGGGCCGATGAAGATGGTCTTGGCCGTTGGGTCTTTTTCTTTTAAGAACTTCGCAACGGTTGCCATTGGAGAAAGGGAAGAAGAAATATATGGAATGAGATCGGGATAGAACTTCTGGATATAGGTGACAAAACCAGGACAGCAAGAAGAAGTAAGTTTACCTCTTTCTGCCAATTCCTTACCTTCATTTAAAGCGACCATATCCGCACCTAAAGCAGCTTCAACAACATCATAGAAGCCCATCTTCTTTAACGCGGCGATGACCTGACCATTCTTGACTTCAATGAAATTGCCGCCGATAGATGGAGCGACGATGGCATAGACATGATACGCCTCGTTGTTGTGGCTTTCTTTTAACATCTTGACGATTTCCTTGCAATAGGAGATATCGACGATGGCACCAAATGGGCAAGTGTAGACACACGCACCGCAATGGACGCATTTTTCATCGTTGATGGATGCAGCATTGGTTTCTGGATCGGGTGAAATCGCCTTCTGTTTACAGGCTCTTTCACAAGGTCTGACTCTATTTTCGATGGCTTGGTATGGACAAGCCTGAGCACAAAGACCGCAGTTGACACATCTTGTCTTATCGATGTGAGCGTGTAAGTTCTCGTCAAAAGAGATGCACTTTCTTGGACAGGCTTCCGCACATCTATGGGCGATACATCCACGACAGGCATCCGAAACGGTAAAGCCACCAAGTGGACATTCATCACAAGCGATTGGTAAAACCTGGATGACGTTTTCGTCACCACGAATCTTAAACTTGGTCGCAACTGTGACGCGTTCTTCGACAATTGCTCTTTCTTTATAGATGCAGCATCTCATCGAAGGCTTGGGGCCTTTGACAATTGCTTTTGGGATTTCATAGAAAGATTCTTCTAAGTCTTCTTTTTGGAGATGAGAAATGATTTCTCTTAAAATCGAGTATCTCAACTCTTGGACTCTGGTATCAAACTTTGGCATTAAAAATTCCTCCACATATTATTTATAAAAAATCTTCTTTTGCAGTGTGGTGATGAAAAATTTCGAAATCATCGCGCTTTCTTTGAATAGAATGTTCGATATCGCACCATTTTTGGTGTCAAAG
>CACXYG010000105.1 GCA_902771745.1 uncultured Erysipelotrichaceae bacterium
CCGAAAGGAGCATCACACCGACCGTCGCAAAGAAATCCAGCACAGAAATCATATAGAGTTGATAACAGGCAAGATAGACCATCGCAATACAGTACACGATGAAGTTCATAACGAAAGTAACAACAAAGTTGAAAGTAAAGTAAGATAAGACAATGACTCTAGAATCAATCGGTGAAGAGACCATGTCTTTGTTGATACCATTTTCTTTATCTTTAACAAGAATGTAGTTGGTATTCAAACTGACTGTGATACAGCTGACGGCCAGCACACCTGCAATCATCCAACTATCCGCAAGTGAATAGAACTGATGTAATAGGCTTTCTTTTGCAATCACTTCCGGAAGCAAGCTTTCTAAGGAAGCCTTGATCTGACCTGTCTCCATCGGACGAAGAAAGAGAATGTAGATAGCAAAGATGGCAAGCGGAACCATCAAAGTGAAGATCACCGTCGGGATGTTCTTCAAGAAGACTAACATATGACGACAGGTAAGAGACCAGAAGGCGCTCAATTGATGTTTGGATTTATTCATGGTCTTTTTCCTCCATGATTTCTCTAACACCCGTGACATTCAAGAAGACATCATCCATCGAGCCTTTTTCGACTTCAAAGTCGTTTAAGATATCTTTATGAGATTCTAAGAAGGTCAGAGCATCACTGGCGTCTTTGACCACCACGCGATAGTTTTTACCATCATGGTTATAGTGGAACTTACGTCCTTCTTGTTGTAGACGAGTGGTAATTTCATCGCATTCTTTTTGATAAATGACGACATAGTCACCAGAATAAGCATTCTTCAAATCCGTTGGACTACCCTGAGCGATGATATCACCATGGTTGAGGATGACCACATAGGTGGCCTTTTCCGCTTCTTCCATATAGTGCGTTGTCAAAAAGACGGTCATACCAGTTTTGGCACGAAGAGAGTTGACCAAATTCCAGACGGACAATCTCGTTTGTGGATCTAAACCCGTCGTCGGTTCATCTAAAATCAACAAACGGGGATCATGAACCATCGCACGAGCGATATCCACTCTTCTCTTCTGGCCACCAGAGAGTTTACCCAAAGGACGGTTATAGAACTCCTTGAGCTCCAACATATCAATTAAAATCTGCTCGCGTTCTTTCCACTCTTTACCTCGGATACCATAATAACCCGCACGCAAGGTGAGATTTTCTTTTGGTGTCAAGACAGGGTCAAGAACGGAGTTCTGAAAGACGATACCGATTTCATTTTTGATTTTATCCATATCGTAGTCCAAATCCATATCATCGATATAAACTTTACCGCTGGTCTTAGAAAGAATTGAGGTGATGATGTTGATGGTGGTAGATTTACCAGCACCATTCAAACCTAAGAAAGCAAAAAGGCCACCTCTTTTGACCGTAAAGGAAATACCATTGACCGCCGAAAAACTGCCGTATTTCTTTACGAGGTTTTTGACTTCCAAGATATTTTCAGATGGACTTTCATCCTCTTGGGATTTATGAAGATGGTCAAAAATTATTTTATCCATGTTCACTCCTTAATCTACTTATTGAAGAAGTCATAGACTTCCTGTTTATTTTTCTGGTCACCTTTGATACGGATGAATTCAGCAATAACGTCAGAAGAGGTATCGCCAAAAGCTTTTTTGAATTCTTCAGGATGCCATGGCTTGATGTTGATGGTATGCGGATAAGGAAGCCAGTGTAAAACCTTACAATAGTGACGAATGACAGTATCTTCTTTTGCTTCCTTCTGTTCGTTATATTTTCTAGGAAGAATGAGTTTCTTCTTTCTGCAGGTAGCATTTAAAGATGTCTGATCTGGCATGAAGAGACGATGACGTTTTAAGAATCTTCTTGTTCTAGTAAACAAATCATTCTCTTTAATCGCCTTCATGTTCATCAACAAGACACCGGAATTACAATACTTTCTGCCAAAGTAGTAATGACCGACAGCATCTTGCACCATACCTAGTTCATACTCACCCATATCCATGCTATAAAGTTCATAGACATCGCCCATGACTAAAGTATCACCATCTAAATAGAGCAATCTTTCGGGTAAATCTTCTACTTTATCGAGTAATAAACGAAGCATGGCATAAGGAGTATAGCTGGATTTGGCGTTGAGATTCTTCTCAAAGAAATCACCAAGATACTTATTCATATCCAAGACTTCATAAGTCATCTTGCGATTATACTTCTTACAATAGGAGATGATTTCGTAAGCGTGAGCACCAGTAAAAGCAGTAAACTCTTTATCCTTCACTTTAAAATCACCAGTCAAAAAGATGACATGGATGGGATGATTTTGATTATGCATGGCTAAAGAAAGCACTGAAATCATCAGTGCATCGCGATATTCATCATTGCCCGAATAGACAACATTAATCGTTTCAGTATCCATAGATTACAATCCTTATATGCTCTTTATCATAATAATGATAAAGTCCTAGTAATAGTATACATTAAACTAGTTTACACTTACCAACCCAAAAAACCTAGAAAAAAGAGCCGCCGTTTAAAGCGACTCTACTGATTTTGATTAAGCGTGGAGATTATCAGTAACCTTAAAATAGCAAAGAACGGCGTTTCTAACACACTCCTCACAAGGACAAAGCGGTCTGCCATCCACTCTGGATTTCAAGTCTTTACAAGTAAGGGCACCACAGGCGTTTTTAAATTCTTCCACCAACATTCTGCTATAACGAAGCGTACCATTACCACCTGTCTTTAAGCCCAAAGCGACATTCGCACCAATTAATGCACCACAAGTCGCCTCCATCGTACCCATACCTGCACAAAAGCCAGCGCCGATTTTGACAAGTTCATCATCAGATAAACCAGTCTCATCTTTTAAAGCTTGTAAGACAGCCTGAGCACAGTTATAGCCTCTATGAGTTTTCAGTTCTACCGCATAAGAAGCAATTTCATTAATACCCATATTTCACCTCAAATAAACTAGGCCATTATACAATAAAAGGCATCTCCCGTAAAAAGAAATGCCTGATGAAACTAGATTAATCCTTGCTTTCTTAAACCAGAATAGACAACGCTGATTGCTAAAGAAAGCTGATTTTCACTTACACCGACCAGCATAGTGACTTCATCGGGAGCCTTGACCACACAATTGATGTTGATCTGGTTCTCTTTTAGAATTTCAAGAACCGAAGATACCGGAATGATATTTTCTCTCATATCCTCACCGACAATAGCCAACATACCGATGTCGCGTTCTAATTCAACTTCACAATCCAATTCGCTTTCTAAGTCAGCAACAATTTTATGCATTGTGGAGCGAACGTTATCTTCCTCAATAATGAATGCAACCGTATTCATACCAGTTGGAAGATGTTCAATATTGACATTGTACTTCGTAAAGATTTCCAGTGCACGATAGACAAAGCCAATCTCTTTACTCATTCTTCTCTTATGAAGTGTGAAGGAGACAAAACCCTTCTTTCCAGCAATACCAGTGATAGGAGTAAGACAAGTAGCATTGGAAGTGATGAAGGTTCCTTCATCATTTGGTTCATTGGTATTCAAGATATGAATCGGAATATCCGCATCCTGACAAGGTTTGACACTGTCTTCATGTAAGACATTGGCACCCATACAGGAAAGTTCTCTTAATTCATCATAAGAGATAGAGCGGATGATCTTAGCATCTTTGGCAAGACGAGGATCCACTGCGTAAATACCAGAGACATCGGTCCAGTTCTCATAAACTCTCGCATCGGCAAAGACTGACATATAAGCACCCGTGATATCACTGCCGCCTCTGGAAAAGAGATGAATATCATTATTTGGATAAACACCATAGAATCCAGGAACAACAATACGACCATATTTCTCAATGGCAGCCTTGGTCGCCTTTCTGCTCTTTTCATAATCGATGTCACCATCGAAAGTGAAAAAGAGAATATCAGTAGCATCGACAAAGGTAAAACCTAAATATCTGGCTACCAGCTTTGCACAATAATATTCACCTCTAGAGACGACTTCACCGCTGGAACAATCCTTATCAAGAGAATTGAAGAAATCTCTCATCTCAGAGACAATATTCATATCCAGATGAAGTTCCTCTTCAATTTCCTGATAACGAGAGAGAATCATATCAAGAATATCATTATCCGGAACACCATACTTGATATGAGAACGCAAAGTATATAAAAGATCCGTAATCTTGATATCATCACTTTTTCGTTTGCCTGGAGCAGACACGACAACCACACATCTCTCCGGATTAGACAAAACAATATTTTTCACTTTCTCTAACTGTTCGGCACAAGCTAGAGAAGAGCCACCAAACTTTGTAACAATCATTTTCTACTCCTAGCAATCTCTACTGATGAGATCTTCATAAGTCTCTCTTCTGATACCGATACGATCTTTTCCTTCATGAAGGATGACCACCGCTGGACGAGGAACTCTGTTATAGTTAGATGCCATGGCATAGTTATAAGCACCGGTGACCAAGACAGCGACATGTTCCCCTCTATTCAATCTTGGAAGCATGACATCTTCTTGGATGATATCACCACTTTCACAACAACGACCGGCAATCGTACACTTGGTGTCATAAACTTTGTCGATGGATTCTACTGGTAAGACCGTATAGGCGGACTGATAAAGGGCATAACGCGGATTATCGGTCATACCACCATCGATAGAGACATAGTTTTTGACACCCTTGATCTCTTTAAAAGAACCGACTTCATATAAAGTCAAACCAGCATCCGCAACAAGACTTCTACCAGGTTCCAGACGGATAGAAGGTTTCTTGACGTTGAACTCTTTGCACTTGTTTTCTAAATGTTGGCCGAGCAATTTGATATTTTCCGTATAGGAGATGACTGGGTCACTTTCGACATAGCGAACACCAAAACCACCACCGAGATTTAAGATTTCACATTCATAACCAAATTCTTTTTTCATATCGGCGATGAACTCCATCATGATATCGACCGCATCACAAAATGGATCAACTTCAAAGATCTGAGAACCGATATGACAATGGAAACCGGAGAGAATGATATTCTCTCTATTCAAAGCTTCTTTGACCATCGCTTTAGCAAGACCAGTTGCGATGGCACTACCGAATTTAGAATCAACACCACCGGTAGAAATCTTCTTATGCGTATGAGGATCAATACCAGGAGTGATTCTCAAAAGAATCTTCTGCTTCTGATTTCTCTTGCTGGCTTCTTTTTGAATCTGATCTAATTCTTCTAAACCATCGACAACAAAATAACCGATATGAGAATCAAAAGCATAAGCGATATCCGCATCGGTCTTGTTATTGCCGTGGAAG
>CACXYG010000106.1 GCA_902771745.1 uncultured Erysipelotrichaceae bacterium
TGCAAGTTTCAAACCGCCCATTGCCGAACGGCACGATGTGGTGGTGTGAGAGGGGATGGAAGATAGTTAGAAATAATTATTTTCCTACTCTACTCGATTGTTATAAAACTTTCGAATTTAACGGCTGTTTAACAAGATAACAATCTTTTTAAAAATAATGGTGTTCACAACTTTATCATAAAAACCATTTCAATTTATTTCTTCGCCTTTTATAATCTTTTCTTGGAGGAAGTATATATGGAAGAAAAAAGATTTTGTGCTGGTTGTGGCCACCAATTAGAAGAAGGCGCTAAATTCTGCACTTATTGTGGCAGAGCAGTTGAAGGCATCGGTTTTAATAATAGTGGCAATAATACCAATGATTATTCCGATTATGACAATCAAGAATATTCTCAGCAAGATAATTATCAAAGCAATGGAATTAGTTCCTCTGATACCAATGGCACTATAGCCTTGGTCTTTGGTATCCTGTCGATTGTTTTGGGTGGTATCCTCTGGGCAATTTTAGCCTTTGTCTTTGCCAGCCAGGCTGAACCTTATAGTTCTAGAGCTAAGACTGGTAAGATTCTTGCTGTTATCGGTATCGTATTCTGGGTTATTGCTATCATTGCCTTAATTTTCCTTTCGGCCAGTTTGGCCACTCAATATAAATAAGTTATATATGAGATGCCCACATTGTGATCACGAAATCAATGAGGATGTGAAATACTGTCCTTATTGTGGTAAGTTGGTAAAGAGTAAAAATGCAGAATTCACTTGCTCTTATTGCCATAATGAAATCAGTAAGGATGATGAAATATGTCCACATTGTCAAAAGAGAGTAAAACTATCTGACCGCCTTTCTCCTTTAGAGAAAAAAGGCTTTTTAGCCCTGGTACTTGTCGCGGCAGGTTTTGCTTCTTTTATCGTACCTGCGATTTCTTTTCCTCTTCTTGGTATCGGGTGCTATTTCGGCTATAAAGATAAGGATAAAGATCATAGAGCCAAAGATGCATTTATCATGTCGATCATCGGTCTTGTCTTAGAAGCGATTGTCTTTATCATCAATCTTATCAACGTCATTCAAAATATGAATTTGCTCAAGTAGGAAGGGTAACCTTCCTCTTTTATTTTTTTTGATAAAAGAGCGATTAATGGCTTTCAATTCACTCTTTACTTTCCTTGAGCAATTTCTTGTATTATAATCTTATCCGTTACATAGGAGATTAACAAACATGATTAAATTAGTCTTGATTCGTCATGGTGAATCTGAGTGGAACAAACTCAATCTTTTCACCGGTTGGACCGATGTTGAACTCTCTGAAAAGGGTGTTCAGGAAGCCATCGCTGGCGGTAAGCTTCTTGCTGCTGACGGTTATTCCTTCGACATCGCCTTCACCTCTACCTTAAAGAGAGCCATCCACACCTGCTGGCACGTTCTCGATGGTGTTGATGAAGCCTACATCCCAGTCATTAAGGATTATCACCTCAATGAAAGACACTATGGTGCCTTACAGGGTCTCAACAAGGCCGAAACCACTGCCAAATATGGTGCTGAACAGGTCCATCAGTGGAGAAGATCCTTTGACATCGCCCCACCAGCCTTAAAAGCTACTGATGAAAGAAATCCAGCTTTACAGGCCGCTTACAAGAACATCGATGCCAAGGAATTACCATTACATGAATCCTTAAAGGATACGATCGCTAGAGTCGTTCCATACTACAATTCTGTCATCGTTCCAGAAATCAAAGCTGGCAAGAAGGTCTTAATCGCTGCCCACGGCAACTCCTTAAGAGCCTTAGTCAAGTATCTTGATAACATTTCTGATGAAGATATCGCTGGTCTTAACATCCCAACTGGTGTCCCGCTTGTCTATGAATTAGACGAAGACTTAAAGCCAATCAAGCATTACTATCTTGGCGATCAGGAAGCCATCAACGCTAAGATCAATGCTGTCAAGAACCAGGATTCTGTCAAGAAAAACTAGTTTTTCAGCACAAATTGAGAGGGTGCTTGTCACCCTCTTTTGTTTGGCCTTGATTTTCAAAGTGAAAGTGATACAATTGTGTCTTGGAATTTAAGAAAGTGAGGATATTTTTATGAAAAGTGCTTCTAAAATTCTTTATACCATCGGCTTGGTGTTCTCTTACATCGGCTTGTTTGGCTGTGCCATCATCTTATTGATGGGTATCTTATTGACTGCTGGTGTTGTTGCTGCTCCAGAAACCAGTGGCGATGCTGCCGCTGCTGCTCTTCCCGTCGGTTTCACTGGAATGACCCTTCTCATCATCGGTATCATTGCTACCATCATTGAACTTGCTGTCATCATCTGCGGTCACAAGTGCATCAAGGCCTTGAACAACGGCGTTACCGAACAGTGGCCACACATCTTAGCCATCGTCATCGGTGCTATTGGTGGTGACATCTTCTTCCTCATCGCTGGTATCACTGGCTTGATTGCTGAAAACGAAAACAACTAATCCAGGAAAAGAAAACTTCGGGTTATCTCTGTGCATGAGAGATAACCCATTTCTTTTGGTAAAATATTCAGTTTTTGCACTAATCAAGCAGTGATTTCGCTATAATAAATAAGAATGAATTGAGGTTAATACAATGATCATTTTACACATGAAGAATTTCGGCGATATCAAGATCGAATTAGATTATGAAAACGCCCCTATCAGCTGCGCGAACTTTGTCTCGCTTGTCAAATCCGGTTTCTATGATGGCCTTACCTTCCACAGAATCATCAAGAATTTCATGATTCAGGGTGGTGACCCACAGGGTACTGGTACTGGTGGCCCAGGTTATTGCATCAAGGGTGAATTTGCGATCAACGGTGTCGATAACAAGCTTTCTCACCGCCGTGGTACGGTCTCTATGGCCAGAGCTCAGAATCCAGATAGTGCTGGTAGCCAGTTCTTTATCTGTGATTCCAATAAGGATACGTTCCTTGATGGTCAGTATGCCGCCTTTGGCAAGGTTGTCAAGGGTATGGATGTCGTTGACAAGATCGCCAGCGTCACCACCAACCAGTTTGACTTCCCAATGACCAGAGTCGTCATTGAAAAAGCTGAAGCTATTGACGAACCAGATAACGAATTTGAAAAGATTGCCTAATGGTCAAAGTCTACTATGGTGCTGACAGTGGCTTTACTGCTCACAGAGCAGAAAAGGAACTGAAGAAAACATTATCGAAAGAAGAATACGCGGAGATCATCCGTTTTGACGGATATAAGGATCTTGCTTCCAGTGTGGTAGAGGATTGTTCCTCTATCTCACTTTTTGGTGACAAGAAAATCGTCTTGTTTTCCAACGCCTACTTCTTATCGAGTTCTTCTAATCGCAAAGCGCCATTCAGCGATTCTCAACAGGGCAATTATCGCGATTTAATCGAGTATTTCAACGCCCCATCTCCCGACACGGATTTATATATCATCGTCGATGGGGAATTAAAAAAGAGCGGTGACTTATATACCGCCATGCAGGAAAGCAGTGATGTCTATCTCCAGAAATGTGATCTTCCTAGCGATGATGATTATCAGGCTTTGGCCGCCCAGAGCGCTAAAGCGGAGGGTAAAGAAATCGACACGGATGCCATCAAGATGCTGATTTCTCGTTCTCGTACGGTCGGTTCTGGTTTTGGTGCTAAGGGTGTTGATTATCTCACTTTCATGAATTCTTTAAATAAACTTCTCACCTACACCAAACACGTGACCACCGTAGACGTCGAAACGCTCGTTTATAGGCCCTTAGAGGACAATGTATTTGCCTTGATAGATAAACTCATGAAGAAGAACGTCAGAGGCGCTATGCTGGATTATCACGACTTGAGAGCCGGTGGTGTGGAACCGCTTGGTATCCTTCCTGCCTTTGCTGCGAAATTCCGTGAATACGCTTTAACGAAGTATCTCATCGAGATGTCATTCAACAACAATCAGATCGCTGAGCAGTTAGGTAAAGTCCAGGGTAAGAGCATCAAACCAGGCTCTATCTATTATCGTAGACAAGATCTGGCTGGTTTATCCTTTGCGAGAATCATTCGTATCTTGAATGATTTATCTGAGATAGAGGTGAGCATCAAACGTTATCAGGATGATGCGGATACGAAGATGGAAGTCTTCTTGTCTACCTTCTGTGATACTTACCTAAAGAAAAGCAGAAACTATTAATTGAAGACAGGGCTCATCCCTGTCTTTTTCAATACAAAAAAGAAAAGAACCCGGGCCCGGGTTCTTTTCAAAAGTGCTGTATAGATAAAGCTTAATTAGGGATAAGCTTACTTAGCTTCTCCTTCAGCCTTTAAAGCATTGATGCCGTTCATAAGAGTGGACTTCTGACGGGCAGCAGTGTTGGCATGCTGGATGCCGTTTTTAACGGACTTATCGATTAAAGAAACAGCTTCTGGTAATAACTTTTCAGCGGTAGCTAAATCCTTGGCGTCTAAGGCAACCTTGACCTTCTTGATGGCATGTCTCATGCGGGTCTTGAAGGAAGAGTTAGCTAAATTGTTTCTTTCAGCGATTAAGATACGTTTTTTCTGTGATTTAATATTAGCCATTTTAATAAATCTCCTTAACTATTCTATCTATACATCTTGCAGCGATTAAAAATTATACTAAAGAAGAATACCTTTTTCAATAGTAAAAACTAAAAAATGCCGCGGGAAATGGTATAATTTCTACACGAGGTATATATTATGGATTACAATCGTTTAATTGATCACACTTTACTTGCGCCAGACGCCACCAAAGCGCAGATCCTCAAGATCTGTGAAGAAGCCAAACAATATGATTTTGCTTCTGTCTGCGTCAATCCAGGCTGGGTAAAGTTATGCGCTAAGGAACTTCATGAAGTCTCCAGAGTCAAGGTTTGCACCGTCGTCGGTTTCCCTCTTGGTGCGACCAGCAAAGAATCCAAAGTCTTTGAAACCAAACAGGCTTTAGCCGATGGTGCTGATGAAATCGATATGGTCATCAACATCGGTATGTTGAAGGATAAAGAAGACGCTTATGTCAGAGATGAAATCCATGCTTTGAAAGAAGCCTGTGGTGATCACATCCTGAAAGTCATCATTGAAACTTGTCTTCTTACTGATGAAGAAAAGGTCAGAGTCTGTCTTCTTGCCAAGGAAGCTGGTGCTGACTTTGTCAAGACTTCTACCGGTTTCTCTAAGTGGGGTGCTAAGGTCGAAGATGTCGCCCTTATGAGAAAGACTGTCGGTCCAGAAATGGGTGTCAAGGCTTCTGGTGGTGTTCGCAATAAGGAAGATGCCAAGGCTATGGTTGAAGCTGGTGCT
>CACXYG010000107.1 GCA_902771745.1 uncultured Erysipelotrichaceae bacterium
CTAGAAAAGGAGATACATCTTGAAACAACAAAATGGTCAATGGAGTTTCATTTTCAAGTATGCCAAAGAAAAGAAATTATTCTTCTTGTTCTCGATTCTTTTAGCCATCTTGAAAATCGGCTTCGAACTAGTACCATATTTCCTCTTACCCAGCGTTTTAGACGCGTTTATTTCAGGAAATAGGGAAATTTCATTCTACGTCGTTCGTTTTTCAATTATGTTTGGCTGTCTGGTCTTATCCCTCATACTAAAGGCCTTGTCAACCAGTCTATCCCACTTTGCCACCTTCCATTCTCTTGCCAACATCCGTAAGGATATGTTGGATAAGTTATCCAAGATGAGTCTTGGTGACATAGAGAATATCTCAATAGGTTCCTTAAAGAACATCATCGTTGAGAGAGTGGACTCGATTGAAACCACCATGGCTCATATCATCCCCGAGGTCACTTCTTGTCTCATCGGTGCTCTTACCTTAGTCATCTATCTATTTGGCTTTGTCGATTACCGTCTGGGCTTTGCCTCTTTGATCAGCGTCGGTATCGGCTTCTTCTTCCTCTCCTTCATGTATATCGGCAACAAAGAGAGCTGGGCTAACTGCATCGACAAGACCAAGATCTTAAATGATACTGCCGTTGACTATATCAACGGTATTGAAGTCATCAAGATCTTCGGTAAAGAGAAAGACTCTTATGAGAAGTTCAAAGTCGCCTGTCATGATGGTGCTTATTGCTTCATCGACTGGCAGAAGCGTTGCAACTTATGGTTTGCTATCGGTCTTGTCGTCGCTCCTAGTGTACTGCTTGGTATTCTTCCAATCGGTGCTTTGATGTTGATGGATAACTCTATCACCTTGACGACTTATATCATCGCTATCATCACTTCTGTTGCCGTCATCGCACCACTTATCACCGTCATGAGTTATCAGGATGATTTAGCAAAGGTCGGTCAGATTGTCGGTGAATGTAAGATCATTCTCGCCAACAAGGAATTGGTCAGACCTGAAACCATGGAAAAGAAGTTGTCTGGTTATAATATCTCTATCAAAGATGCCAAGTTTGGTTATACCAAAGAACAGATGGTCTTAAATGGTGTCTCCTTAGATATCAAGGAAAACCAGTTCATCGCTTTGGTCGGTCCTTCTGGTGCTGGTAAATCTACTATCGCCAAACTCGTCGCGTCTTATTACGACTTAGATTCTGGCAGTGTCTCTCTTGGTGGTGTTGATGTTAAAGAGATTCCCCTTGCCACTTATAATCAGTACATTTCCTATGTCGGACAGAGCAATTATCTTTTCAATATGTCTATCATGGAAAATATCCGTCTAGCTAAACCAGATGCCAGTGATGAAGACATCATCAACATCTGTAAGAAGTGTGGTTGTCATGATTTCATCATGAACTTAGAAAACGGCTATCAAACGATGGTTGGTTCCAAAGGTGGTCACATCTCTGGTGGTGAAAGACAAAGAATCACCATCGCTCGAGCGATGTTAAAAGACGCGCCGATTGTCATATTAGATGAAGCGACTGCTTATAGTGATCCAGAAAATGAAGTCATCATTGAAAAAGCCATTTCCGCTTTAACCAAAGGTAAGACATTGATTGTCATCGCCCATCGATTATCTACCATCACCAGTGCAGATAATATCGTTGTCGTCGACCATGGCCAGATTGTCCAACAGGGTAAACACGAACAGTTATTAGAAGAAGATGGCTTATACCAGAGAATGTGGCATTCCCACATCTCCTTTAAAGACGAGGTGGAAACATGCTAAGAGTATTTAAAAAGTTTATCAATTTCTCTAGTGAGAAAAACAAGAAATATATCTTCTTATCCCTTCTTCTTGGTGTCTTTTACGCCTTATGTAACGTCCTTCGTCTCTTCTCTATCTATCTCATCTTAGATTCCTTCTTCAAGGGTGAATTAAATCAACAAGTCATCCTGATTGCTCTTCTGGTGATGGTCGGTGGACTTATCTCCATGATTGTCTTAAAGTACTTCATGACCCTCTTCCAGGCTATCGCTGGCTATACCACTGGTGCCAATAAGCGTATGGAAATTGCCGAGCACTTACGTTATATGCCAATGGGTTACTACAATCAGAATTCTCTAGGTTATATCACCAGTGTTGCTACCAACACCATGGAAAATTTGAATGATGTTGCAACCCGTGTCATCATGATGGTCATGGACGGTTTATTAGATACCCTTTTAATCATGGTGATGATGTTCATCTTTGATTACCGTATGGGTCTGATCGTTCTTGGTGTTGTTATCTGCTTCCTTCTTGTTCAGATGTGGCATCAGGCAGTAGGTAGAAAAGTCGCTCCAATCAAGGATAAAGCCGATGAAGCCTTAGTCGAAAATGTCTTAGAGTTCAGCGAAGGTATCGCAGAAGTAAAAAACTATAATCTCGTCAAACAAGCCTCAGCTAAGATCTATAAATCCATTCAGGATGCTTGTGATATCAACTGTCGTATGGAACTTCGTTTCTCTCAGTTTGATGTCTATGAAGGTATCTTCATGAAGGCGGGTACAGCCGCTATGAGCTTGATTGCTGTCCTTCTCTATCTAAATGGCAGCATCACCAATCCCGCCATTGTCATTGTCACCATCATCGCCTCCTTCTTGGTCTTTGAAGGCTTGACGAGAGCAGGCTCCTTCTCTTCCTTAATCAAGAATGTTGAATTAGCCGTCGATAAAGCCAATAAGATCTTATCCGAACCAGTGATGAACACCAGTGGTGAGGATTACACACCAAAGACACAAGATATTGAAATCAAGCATGTCTCCTTCAGCTATGACAAGAAAGAGATCATCAAAGATGTCTCTTTCAAAATCAAATCCAAGAGCAAACTTGCCATTGTCGGTCCTTCGGGTTCTGGTAAGACAACCATGGCCAAACTCATCTCTCGTTTCTTTGATGTCAATGAAGGTGAAATCACTCTCGATAACAAAAATATCAAGGATTACAGCATCGATTCTCTTATGAGAAACTTCTCCTTTGTCTTCCAGAATGTTTATCTCTTCAACGACACCATCAAAAACAATGTCCGTTTTGGTAAAGACGATGCCAGCGATGAAGAAATCATTCAGGCCTGTAAGAAAGCCAAGTGTCATGATTTCATCATGTCACTGCCCGAAGGCTATGATACTGTTATCACCGAGGGAGGTAATTCTCTCTCGGGTGGTGAAAAGCAAAGAATATCGATTGCCAGAGCTATCTTAAAAGACGCTCCGATCATCATTCTTGATGAAGCCACCGCCAACATTGACCCTGAGAATGAGGACTTGATCATCCACGCCTTTGATGAACTGACCAAAAACAAGACTCTCATCATGATTGCCCACCGCTTAAAGACGGTCAAAGACGCTGATAATATCATCGTTTTAGACGATGGTAAGATTGTCGAAGAAGGTAAACATGAAGAGCTATTAAAGAACAATGGCATTTATGCCAAGTTCATCCAGGACAGAAAAGAAGCAATCGGCTTCAAGATTGAGCAAAACTGACAAGATAAAAAGAGAACTCGCGCAGAGTTCTCTTTTTACTTGAATCTAATTTATGCTACATCATCATAAGAATATCTTTGATGACGAGTACAGCAGCTAAAGCAAATAAGATCAACATGCCAACACCATTGGCGATACTTTTGATCTTGTTTGGCACCTTTCTTCTCGAGACGGTTTCAATTAAAGCCATCAATGTCTGCCAGCCATCCAAACCTGGGAATGGAAGCAAGTTGAAGCAACCGAGGTTCAATGAGATATAGCCCCAGAGCAATAAGAAGTAGGATAAGGAACCGGACTGAACACCTTGGGCCGACATGTTATAAACGGAGATGATACCACCGACATTCTTCCATCCTTCGGGAGTGAAGATACTACCTAAGGTAGTGTATAAGCCAGTGAAGAGCTGACCAAAATTTCTGAAGGAATAACTGACGGCTTCACCAAAGTTATAACTGAAGGATTCGGTCATGACGGAGATGCCAAGATAACCAAACTGATAATAAGTGATTTTATCTTTTTCAACCGCCTTGGTGGCAATCTTTTCTGTTACTGTAGTGACAGCTTCCGCATCGCCTCTCTTATAGGTGATATGGAAGGTTCTGGTCGAATCTGGGCCAGCGATATAATCGCAATAATTCGTGGAATATTTCTTATCGTAAGCTTCTAAATCAAATAACTTGGAATAGGAGTAATTGTAGAAGATGTCCTGAGCAGCATAAGAGACAGAGGTGTTGGTAAAGTCATTGTAGGAGGTTAGAGCACCATCGCTTCTATTGGATTGCTGATAAGCGGTCAATTCTACCTGATCAGCAGCACATGGATACGTCATGCTATGACCAGTCGTCTTATCATCAACCTTAGTCAGGTTATCATAGGTCTGATATAAATAAAGGATTTTATCGCCTGTTCTTAAACCAGCCTTATAGGATGGGTCAGACTCACTGGCGACTGTGACTGCATTAGTAGAGACAATGTTTCTTGTCTGTGGCGCAAGACCAGAGAAGAAGAATAAGACCAAGGCGAGGATGAAGTTCATCGTGATACCAGCCAGCATGATGCAGATCTGCTTGAAGTGGTTGATACCAGGAAGCGTTCTTTCTGGTGGGATGACTTTACCATCTTCTGTCAGATTTCCATCTTCACCAGCCATGGCAACATAGCCGCCTAATGGTAAAGCACGGATAGAGAACTGCGTTTCCCCTTCTTCATATTCTGGACGAGGAAGGGTTTGACCATTCTCGTCAGCCTGGAAGACTTCTTCACCTTCTTTGACTTTTCTTTTGTGCTTGAACTTGTGTTTGAATAAGACCGGACCAAAGCCGATAGAATATTCAAAACAGTACACATTACAAATCTTGGCAACTGCCAAGTGTCCAGCCTCATGTAGGCAGACGACAAAGGACAAGCCTAATAAAAAGATGAGGATATTTAAAAGAGTTTGCCAAAATTGCATGAATAGCACCTCACAATCTATTGTTCAATAACAGCTAGAACTTCTCTTGCATAATCTTCACCCGCTTTGATGATCTCTTTGAGATTCTCTTCGCTGAGAGCAGGGAGATTATTCAAGTGAGTGTAAGTATATCTTAATGACTCTAACAATTGCAAATAAGAGATCTTATGTTGCAAGAAATGTTCGATGGCTAGTGTATCGACAGCATTGTAGTAAATCATACCGACATTGCCGTATTTCTTGAAAGTATTGATGGTGTACTTGAAAGCGGGACAGAAATCATAATCAATCTCATCAAAATGCAAT
>CACXYG010000108.1 GCA_902771745.1 uncultured Erysipelotrichaceae bacterium
TCACGATACTAGACTTGAGTTTCACTATGTAGTTATAACGACTTTCCTACTCGGGACTTTCACCCTTTAGATATATGACATGCCCGTCACACAAGAAAAAACTTGCTTCACCATATTTGGCAAAGCAAGTTGACATTACTACTTAAGATGAGTTTTGATCTTCTCAGCGATTTTCATCAAAGTGGCGTTATCTTTATCGTCGATATGTGGATTCATCTGGAAGACACCACCCCATTCAAAGCCGTCCTTATATTTTGGACAAAGGTGGCAGTGTAAATGTTTACCCGTATCACCATAGAAGCCATAGTTAACCTTATCTGGATTAAAAGCGGCATGGATGGCCTGAGCGACATTGGCGACATCTTCTAAGAATAAGGCTCTCTCTTCGGGAGTCAAATCCACAATTTCAGAGACATGATCCTTATAAGCGACGATGCATCTACCTAAATGAGACTGCTCTCTGAAGACATACAAAGAAGAAACCTTTAATTCCTGAACATAGTAGCCAAAGCCCTGATATAATTCGGGCTTTTCTTCTCTCATACAATAAGCGCAATTTTGATCTTTCATACCTTTTTACACCTCGTCCTTTAGTATAGTGTTCAAAAAGAAAAACGTGAAGAACAAAATAGGATTTACAACATAAAGGAACAAAATTGCACATCTTTGTTTCATGGTTTTGCAAGGTAGTATTCTTTTTTACCTATTTTGAAAGAGACTTACTATAATAATCATATGAACAAACGAGCAAAAAATCAGATTATGTTTTCTATCGCTTTAAACAGTTTCCTTCTAGGATTAGAGCTCTTTGCTTTCAGTTGCGTGTTCTTTCGTTATTTTCCAGGAATGAAACCATTCAAATGGTATCATTCCCTAACTTATTACACCAATCTCAGCAATCTCTTCTTGTTATTTGCAACAATATTAACTCTCATTCAGGATATCAGAGAATACCAAGGTAAAGAGATCAAGGAGTGGGTCGTCACAGTCAAGTTCACTAGTATCATCACTACCAGCGTCACTTTTATCACAGTCTTATTAGCTTCCATATTCACTTGGAATTTCTCCTTACTTGTCAGTATGACTGGAGCGATGTATCTCTTCTTGCATCTGATTTGTCCCTTATTGGCTATCTTTATCTTCTTTAAAATAGATTGTCAAAAAAGGATTGATTACAAAGATTTTCTCTTTCCTATTCTATTTACCATCGCTTATACCTTGATGATTGAGATTGTACATTGGTGTGGTGGAAGAATACCCTATGCTGCTGATATGAAGCCACCCGTAGAATTTAGCGGTTGGATGATTCTTCTATTTGGTAGTATTGAAACAGGTCTGACAACCGGTCTATGTTTCTTATATCGGTATCTTCATAAAAGATTTTTCAGCATAAAGTAAGCCCGCTTTTTACAAAACGGGCTTATTTTTTAGGCTGAAATTGAAATTCTTTTTGTTCCAACTTGTTCTCTTTGGAATAGACTGGTATTACTTCTGTAACTGGATGTTTTGCAATAATTTCTTTATATAATGCTTTGGTATATTTCTTTTTGATATTTTTGAATCCAGAATCTCTATAACGAGTTAAGACTTCTTGAATGAACTCTTTGGTCGCTGAATGCATCATGCTTCTATCTTTTACTCTCTGTTGGAAAGCAAGGGGCATGTCTCTTGTAAAATTCTTGCCGTTGTAGACTTTTGAGGCGGAGATCATATCACAACAACATTCCAAAGCAAACTTGTAAGGCATTGGAGAAAGGATGATGTCACCAAGGGTGACATCTACCCAATATTCATAATGATGTCTGTTCTTTCTGGTGTGATGAATGAAGGCTTTGGAATAGCCGTTTTCTTCGATACGTTCATTGGCGATGGGGGAACGTTTGCCTGAATAGTTACGAGCGCTGATCAAAAATTCTGTAGGGCTATACTTGGATAAGTCATGGACAAAACCACGCCACGGGATTCCGCAGCGACAGCAATTGACGAAGACGAAGAAGCGATGCTTATTCACGGTATGTAAATGTTTGAGTAAATGATATTTGGCCATATAAGCATTATCGGAAGAACGCCTTCTTTTTGCAAGAAAAAAGCAGTGAAAGTTCACTGCTCATTGACTAGTTCTATCTGGAATAGCTCATAGAAATTCGTTTCGGATATCACTTTATAGAACGTATCTTTGATACGGATACGGTCTATATCATAAACATAGATAGGAGTCATTATAGTTTCAATGCGATACATCGGTTCATTATCATCCATACTTCCACTCCACGCTTGAAAATAGATATTTGCTAAGTTTTGAATGATGTTTACTTTTTCATTTGTGGAACAATCAAAGACGTCAAAGGAGGTATTCATCGTATCAATAGAATAATATACCGACTCAGGATTGGATAAATAATAGAAATCATTGATGTATTGATAGGTTTCATTCTGGATGATTATCTCATCGTTGCTGAAGTGAAAATAGAATGTTTCTTCTTCAAAAGAGAAAGCATATGTCAAAGCTTTTCCACCCACTATATGAGAGGAATCTTGTTTACATAACGGACTAGACAACATGTTTTTTGCTTGTTTTAAGTCTTTTTCATCCGTACTTTTACTATGCGTGATTAAACTTCCTGGAGGTGTTCCTATATATCTCTCACTTAGGGTTATAGAAGTGAAAGTCTTCTGATTGATGGTTTCTTTTAATGCAGGGATAAGATTTACTAAATAGTCATATTCCACCGTAAAAATATCCAATCGTAAAACAGAATCTTTTGCAGGCATAGTGAAGTGATAACTCCAGTAGATAGAATCATGATTGGAGTTATACTCCTGATTGATACGCTCCTCATTTAGATAAACGTAAACATCAGCATCACAAAGCATAGATACTTTCACTTCTACTTCTGTTCCAGCCGTATATTGCGGCTGAAGCTCTTCATATAAAACAGAAGTAACGCCTTCCACTTTTAGAGAATAACTCTGTTCGACTGGTTCTATGTTGACTCCGCACGAGCTCAAGAACAGAACCGATAATAACATCAACATACCATGCTTCATTTCCATCACCTCTTGTTAATATAACAATTATTAAGAAAGTAATCTCCGCTTTTTATGACAAAAAAAAGGAAAAGTAGAAGAAATTCCTACTTTCTACTTTTTCTTTGTAGCAAGAATGGTTATCATAGAAACTGATAGTAAATGTCACGTTTCTTCATCGTGACGCAAAGGAATGTCATGTTGCACCAAGCAAAAAAGCGGAGGAAAACACCATGATCACACGACAGACAAAGATGGGAACCATACAGGGTCTTGAAGAAGAACATTGCCATGTTTTTCTTGGTATCCCTTATGCCAAGGCCAAGCGTTTTGAATACGCTAGTAAAATCGATTGTTATCCTGATGGTCTAGATGCTAGCAAACCCGGCCCAGCCTGTATTCAGAAAAGAGTCTGGTATGCGCATTTAGAAGTCCCCGAGAGAATGTTCTATCATAAAGAATTCCGTGAAGGCATCAACTTCCAGTATTCAGAAGACTGTTTGAATCTCAATATCTACACACCGAAAGAGAAAGGTACTTATCCAGTCATCGTCTTTATTCACGGCGGTGGATTTGATAGTGGCGCTAATAGTGAATCCGCTTTTGATGGTGATGAATATGCCAAACGCGGTATCGTTACCGTCTTCATCCAGTATCGTGTAGGCGTCTTTGGATATTTTGCTCATGAAGAGATTGAAAAACAGTTTGGTCATGATGGCAATTTTGGTTTAGATGACCAGATTGTTGCGTTACAATGGGTTAAGGAACATATCGCTGAATTCAACGGCGACCCTGATAACATCACCGCTATGGGTCAAAGTGCTGGTGCGATATCCATTCAGGATATGCTCTTATCCAAGCGCTGTGCTGGATTATTCGATAAAGCGATCATGATGTCGGGTGCAGGTAAATGGCCAAGTCTTGGTTCACCAAAACCGATTGCTCAGATTCGAGAATACTGGAAAGACGTTTTGACCACCACCGGATGTAAGACATTCGAGGAATTTAAAACGGTCGATGCCAAAAAGATTTTCGATGCCTTAGAAGAAGTCAAAGCCAGAAGAAAAGATAACACCGTCTCTACCATGCCAACGATTGATAACTATTACTTTGATAAGCCTTTAGAAGAATGTTTTGCTCAGAAGATCGATGTTCCTACCATTGTCGGTTTCACCAACAATGATATGTTCACATTTGTTTTAGCCCAGATGGCTATCAAATATGCCAAACAACAGAACTGTTATCTCTACTACTTTGATGTTGATGCCAAAGGCGACAACAACAAAGCCTTCCATTCGAGCGACTTACGATATGCCTTTGGTACCTTGAAAGCCTCTTGGAGACCTTATGATGAAAAAGATGAAGAAATCTCTCAGTTGATGATGGATTACTTTGCTAACTTTGCTAAGAGTGCTGATCCAAATAATAAAGGTTTACCACTCTGGCAAAAGAAGAATGGTAAAGCATTACATTTCTGCAACAAGCAGATCAAGATGAGTAGACCAGGTAAAATGAGATTGTTAGTCAATACTCTTTCCGGAGATCCAAAATGAAATATAACCACCTCTTCAGAATCTTAGCCAAAAGTGAAAACCACCGCATTTTCACCTGTGATGATATCTTAGCTCAATTAGATTTCTATCCGCATATCATGCGTGTTGCTCTCTATAAGAAAGATCAAAGACTCTTTCCTACCTTTTCTATCTGCCCTGGAACAAGCAAGATGCCCCGTCATGGAAGAGACCGTTTATCTTCTGAGGGTCTAGAACATCTTGATGTCGGATTGAATGATACTGAATTTATAATCGATGATACCTTAATCAAACTGGATTTAAAGAACTTCCGTCTTCACTACTTTAAAGACGATCAGTTACTCTTTGAAGACAGAGAAGGTTTAGCCTATAACCTGGATGGTGAATTAGGAAAAGGCAGTTATCATTATGTCAGCCGTGAACAGGATGAACACATCTATGGTCTAGGAGATAAGACTGGTCCAATCAACAAGAATCACTTACGTTTCCGTTTAGAGACGTTTGATTCCATGGGTTTTGATGCGGATCATAGCGATCCATTATATAAACAGATTCCTTTCTATATCTGTAAGAATTCTATCGGTAGTTATGGTATCTTCTATGATACTTATAGCAATGGTGATATCAACTTTGGGTCAGAACATAACAACTACTATCAGCACTATAAATATTTCAACTGCGAAGAAGAACCACTGGTTTACTAT
>CACXYG010000109.1 GCA_902771745.1 uncultured Erysipelotrichaceae bacterium
TGATAACATCGTTTGCCTTGGCAAGGAAGAAGCGCATTTTTATTACAAGACGACTATTTATACTTTGCGCGGGGAAGAATAAAGAATGAGTAAAGCGGGTTCGAGTGCAGCAACCAAGTTCTTGTTGGGTTTAAGAGATTTATCTAACGGTTGTAGTTTTAATTACTATGGTGAAGAAATCGGTATGAGTTCTTCAGAACAGCCTTCCAACACCAACTATTTAGATGCCTCTTATCGTTCCCATTACTATTGGGATGATGAGACTCACGAATATGAAACCAACAATCCACCAAATGGCACTGTTCAAAAAGAGTATTATCCAGCCACAGCCACACAACTCAAAGATAATAACTCGATTCTCAATTATCAAAAGAAAGTCCTCAATCTTCGTAATGCCTTCCCACTCATCGCTAGAGGTGAAATATCAGTTTCCTCTCTTGATGAAGAAATCAATGCTAGTGAAGATACTTGTCTACTCGCCTTTGATAAGACGTATCAAAATGAGAGCATGAAATTTGTATATAACTTCTCCTCCTTAGAAAACTATGAATACGATATGAACGGTTATCAGATCGTCTCCATCCTAAGAGGCGATGAAAATAACAAAGAGACGATCAAAGAAGGGAAAATCACCCTTCCACCGTATAGCATTGCGGTCTTGAAACAATAAGGAGAACTGCATTATGGCCAGTTTAAAACTTGAACATATTTATAAGGTCTATCCAAACGGCACCAAAGCCGTCAATGATATTTCCCTGGATATCAAAAATGGTGAATTCATCGTCTTTGTCGGTCCTTCTGGCTGTGGTAAGTCTACCACGTTAAGAATGATCGCCGGTCTAGAAGAAATCACCGCCGGTGAGCTTTATATCGATTCGGATATCGTCAACGATGTCGAACCAAAAGATAGAGATATCGCCATGGTTTTCCAAAACTACGCTTTGTATCCTCATATGACCGTCTTTGAAAACATGGCCTTTGGTTTAAAGCTTCGCCATGTTCCTAACGATATCATCCAGGAAAAAGTTTTATGGGCGGCTGATATTTTAGGTATCAAGGATTATCTTGATCGTAAGCCAAGAAACATGTCTGGTGGTCAGCGTCAGAGAGTCGCTTTAGGTAGAGCGATCTTGCGTGATCCAAAAGTCATGCTTCTTGATGAACCGTTATCCAACCTGGATGCTAAGCTTAGAACGCAGATGAGAACGGAAATCGCTAAGCTTCATCAGAAGTTGAAGACGACCTTTATTTATGTCACCCACGATCAGACCGAAGCGATGACGCTTGGTGATCGAGTTGTCGTCATGAAGGGTGGTAGAATTCAGCAGGTCGATACACCAAAGAATTTATATAACTATCCATCCAATAAGTTTGTCGCTGGTTTTATCGGTACACCTCAGATGAACTTCTTCCCCGTCACGCTTTTAAGAGAAGGGGATTTCGTCAAAGTTCATTTCAAAGATAATGATGAGGTGATGGATGTCGATTACAATAAGCTCATCAAGGTCTTACCAGATTTCTTAGATGGCAAGCATGATATCACGTTGGGTATCCGTTGTGAATCTGTCATGATTGTTCCTGAAGGAAGTGAAGGCAGTGTCAAAGTCAAAGTCTCGCACTTTGAGGAACTTGGCTCTGAATGTCTTGTCTATGGTTCATTGAACTTCAACGAAGAATCTATCGACTCTACCAAAGGTCAGATCATCATCAAGGTCAACAATATCAACAACATCAAACCAGATGACATCATCTATGCTAAGTTTGATATGGAAAAGACGTATTTCTTTGATGATGTATCAGAAGATACCATCATTCCAAGAATTCCAGACTATAACTCCATCCATGTCACCATCAAGGATAACAAGATGAATGTTCTTGGTACTAATATCACTCTTCCATCCATTTTAAAGACACCAGATATTGAAAATGCGGAATTGAGAGTTCCTACCGATGCCATCCTTTTAAATAAGGAAGGCTTAAAAGCAACCGTCAAGATGGTTGAAGAAATTGGTAAGGAAAGATTAGTTCATCTTCAGGCTAATAATCGTATCTTCTTTGCTCTTGCTAAAGAAGAGGATGAAGTCAAAGAAGGGGAAGAGATCAATATCGCTTTTGACTTCACCAGACTCACTTTGATCAACAAAAATGATGATGCTGTTCTTTTTGAACCAATTGCGGCTTTAGATCCATTTGCTTCTACTTTCTACAACTATCAGACTGTCATTGCCAAAGAAGAAAATCCTGCTTTTGTCTCCTATCGTGAGGATAAAATCAAGGCGGCTATGGAATATATGGATGCCAAGATCATATTAGAGAATCAGGATTATGATAAGAAGAAGTTAGAATTAGATAATACGAATTTAGAAGAAAAGAAGAATCAGGCTGTTGAAAACTACAACCAGCTTGTCATTACCAATAAAGAAAAGATTGCTTCGACCAGCAAAGAAGTCGATATGCAGTTAAAAGAATTGAAGGATAAGTTTAATGCTGATAAGAAAGAAGCCAAGGCTAAGAATGATGCTCTCTTTGCCGAAAAGAAAGAGAAGGAAGAAAGCGAGTTTAAAGCCTTTAAGGAAAATAACCACGACAGAGAAGCTTTAAAGAGAAGAAGCGACGAATATCATATGTTCAAGGATAATTTCCTTTTAGACAAGGAAAATACGTTGAATCTTGTCGTCAATGGTTTATCCATGGACTATGAATCCAAAGTCTCTTCCTTGAAAGCCTCAAAGAGAAGAAGTGTTGATCTTTTAAGGAAGGAAATCAAGGATGCCAAGATGGATTTAAATCGCAGCAATAATCCATACGCCTACCTTGAAAAAGAACATAACGAGAAACTTGCACTTCTCAACAAAGAAAAGAAAGAAGCTGTCATGAGAGCTGGTTATGTCTTCTTCATGGAATTTGCTGGCGGCTATTTTGAACTCTGCTCGGATATCATCTCCAACAAGCTCATTCAGGGCTTAGGTACGAGAGTCTTCTCTAAGCGTTTCAAAGTCGAGATGCCACATGATGCCTATATTCTTTCTGAGAATAAGGAAGGTATTGAAGTCGTTGTGGAAAACACTCTTGATTATGGTGATGTCTACTTTGTCAGATGTTCCTATATGGACGGTATGAATGAATCCCAGTCCTTATATCTCAAGTCTGATAAACCATATAACCAGGGTGAGAAATTACATCTCAAGTTAGACTTGACTCGTTCGCAGATCACCGAAACGGATATGAACATCCGTCTATACTAGGAGGTAAGTATGAAACATAAAAAACTGTTTCTTATCGGACTTCTTCCTATGCTGATGCTCGCCTCTTGTAATAGTGAGGCAAATGATGCAAACTGGAGAAAGATGGTTTCTGCTCATCTATCCACATTAAAAGAAGTGACTCAGACAAGCTATAGTGTTGCACCAGAGGGCCATATCAGCGATTATGGCGAGATTGAAGCCTATGAAGATAGCTATAGTATGCCAACAGGCGCCCAGTTTGGTACCTCGAGTCTTTATCGTACGGGTTACTCTTTCATCTTCAATCTTCCTGTTCGTGTCAACGAAGAAAACTTCTGTCCAGATAAAGAAACCTATGCCGAACCTGCTACTGGTACTGCCTATAACTATCTGAAGTCCGCTTTATGCTATAGCAAGGATGCCATTGCCACCATGAAGTTTGAAACCTTTGAGGATGGCTCCTTCCAGTTCTATGTCAATTCTGTCTCTAAGTTCTTCACCTTCAATCATTTCTATGCCAAAGGTGGTCCAGAATCGACCTACTTAGAAGCGTATGGTCGCTATGAGGTTCACGCCTACTATAACAACCAGGGATTGTTGACCAAGGAAACATGTAAGACAGTCGCTACTCCAGAAACAGATATCTCGCATACGGTTGATGTTTCCTGCACCTATACCTATAATGAATAACTGATGAAAAAGAAAACTTTCTCTTTACTACTTACCGGATTATTACTAGCCTCCTGTTCTCGAGCTAACGCTCCCCAGGAGCTAGTTTCCTATATCGATAATTGTTCTCTTGCGAAGGCCAAAGAAGAAGTCAAAACCATCATCTATAACTATGAGAACATCGTCAAGGATAGAGATGATAATACTCTTTCCAAGCTGACGATGGTTGAGTATTGGGATAATAGCAATAGTGAAGACTTCTACAAGTATCAAGAAGAGAATTATGAAGGTGAGAAAGTCTACTTCAATGAAGAATATAATCTTTATGAAATAAAGAGAATCAATTATACCCACTATATCCAGGAAGAAAACCTCTATTATGTCGATACCATGATCTATGGATATGAAAATAAAGATTTAACTGGAGAAATGAAAAACTACAAATTATCTCCAGCGAAATACCCGGTGACTGCCATGAATGATGTCATCTATAAGATCTTTGCTTCGCAGATGACCATGGGTATGAATCAAGGTGGTCTATATTATGCGGACTTCATGGATTCGAATCTCACTTATTATCCTTATATGTCGATTGTTGATGATCTCTTTGTTTTAGAACTGAAGGATTATCCTTATAAGACAGAGAGTGAATCTGGTCTGATTCAAGAGAAAGTCAGAATGAATTCTCTCGGTCTATTGGTGGATTTCTATCAGGATGCCAACAATGGTGGAACTGGTAAGTCTTCTATTGTCAACGCTTCTGCTAGTTATAATCAAGATATCACTCATAAGAGCCTATGATGCTATATATGTGTCTGGCTCTTTTTCTTTTGATGCAACGTGACAAGATAAATGACTTAGATGATTCTTTATTGAATTTCATTCGCAGGAATAAATATGTCACGAATCTTAAATTGGCTATAACTGTTTTAAAGTCGGAAGCCACAGTTTATCCTCACCTGAAAGGTTTGATGAAAAACAATAGATGAAAGAGAGTCAATTCTCGAAAGAACGATTATTGGGAAATCATATCCTGGTATTAATCATATGAAAAAGGGAAGAAGCTTTTTAGGCTTCTTCCTCTTTTGAATCATGATCTAATATCCAATCGATACCTTTGATGACTCGGATGTCATTCTCGATGAAATGTCCACCGTGATTGAGATCAAAGATGACGTTTTTACTCTGATGATTGAAGATATCCAAAGCTTCAAAATGACACTGTAATCCTTTGGATAGATAAGGATTCTTGGTGTTGGATTCACTATCTCCAATGGAGAGATAGATGTTATCTGTCTGAATGGGATGTTCTTTAAGATAAGCGATGAAATCTGGATACCATAGAGAACCAGAAGCAGAGATGA
>CACXYG010000110.1 GCA_902771745.1 uncultured Erysipelotrichaceae bacterium
TCGAATTCTCGAAACATGACAAAAGAACTCAAAAACCACCATGTCGGTGGTTTTTTTGTCTCTGAAAAACGCCCATTTTATCGAGTACGCATCAGAAATACAGCATACGTCTTGTCTTGGTTTTTGATGGTAGTAGAAAGCTGGTTCGTCATTTTACCAATTCGATAATCAGCAACATACTTCATCACAGCATAATCTTTTTGTCTTTTAACATGAGCCATAAAAAATCTCCTTTTTGCTGACCTTATTAAACAAAAAGGAGTGCTAATCAACCGCTAAAAAACATACAAATATCAATTTATTTCAAAATTTAATGACCAATCGTACTCAGGCATGAATTCTTCCATGTCAATTTCACCGTCTGACTTCAGTAAATCATAGAAATCACACTCGATATATTCACGTTTGAGGATAATCAAACCCCTTTTAAACTCAACACCTTTAAAATTGATAGATTCAAAGAATTTTCTCAGTTTCCAAACAATGTCTCTATAACTGACTTTTGCTTTATCAACATCTTTATCAGGCCAGAGGAAAGTGATAGCTTTATCCATACTTAAGCTCTTACCATTTAAGGCAACTAATAAAGCGAATAATTCCTTGCTCTTCTTGGCAGGAAATTCAAGCAGTTCTTCATCCAAGAAACAGTCAAACGTTTTAAAGCACGTCACTTTCAATTTGACATCAATCTTCTTTTTTCTTAACGCATCATCTTCTAATTCATACACTCTCTTTGTCTTGTTCACAAAGAAATGAACATAGATCATCACAAAGAAAGCTGCAGAGAATAATAATGCCAGACTAGGCACACTCAAGAAGTAAGGAATAAAAGAAAGTAAGCCAAGTGAATTGGTAAGATATGCAATCGTTACAAAACAGACGATACTACAAGAGAAATAAGCAGTGATGAAATTCTCTTTTTTACGGATATGATAAAGAGTCATCATTGCCATAAAGATGACAAATAGAGATTCCAGTATGCTAAATATCATACTGACAACTTCTAATCTTAATGAATTCACCAAAATATCCGCTAACATGAAGATACTTAGAGCCAACAAACTGATGTTAGATACTTTGGGAGCCTGGAAATCTTTTTCAAAGAAACATAAAGAAAAATACACAAAGAACACAAAACACAGATGGTTCAGATGAGGAATAATATATTGTTCCATAAATGATAAAACATCATTATTAGGAACACCTAAGCGATATAAAAAGACGACAAAGTCATGAGAAAACACATGGAATCCAAGTAACAACAAAGCCATAAAGAAAGTGTTCTTGGTTGCCGTTCTATCAAATCCAAGAGATAAAAATTCACCGACACTCAGCACAATAAAAGCGATTAATGAGGCGATGACAAAACCGCTGTTGACGGTTAAATAGACATTATATTGAGATAAATCAAAAGCACCGACAAAAACACTAAAAACAACCAAAATCAGGGCAACAACAACAGTGATGAAAAAATAATTTTTCGTTTCACTCATAGTAACAAACGCTGTCTTTCATGGATTGCCTTTATCATATCAAAACGGCCTCATTTGAGGAAGTGACTTCACATAATATTTTCTGTAGAGGAGTCAACATGATCACTTATCCTATCCTCAATCGATCAACCCGGTAGATAAAGCATTATGAGAAATCATCGATCCTTCATGTTTTATCCACAATAAATAAAATACCAAAACAAGCAAAATGCTATGCTGATTTAGCATAAGTTTCATAAATTATACTTTTGTAAATATTTCATAACATATATAATATAGGTAACTGAAAGCAAAAAGATTTTATGGATGTAAAATTAATGACCATCGTGGCAAATGCAGTCTCTGCATTATTTGTCATCCTAATCCTTATCGGTTCTTATCGAGTACCAAAACAAATAGCTAAGCACACAAAAATCTTCCGCTTATGTTGTTGGGCTTGTTTTATTGGTCTTACTTTAGATGCTTTAGCCTACACATTAGAAGGAAAAGTGCCTTATGATTTCATACTGGTCATCATCAATTTCTTAGCCTATTCCTTTCTTGATATTGTTATCATGCTCTATTCATTTTATGTCTATAGCGTCATTAAGGAAAGTAACCCTAACTTCACCAAGAAGTTCCCCTATCTCATCACTGCTATCTGTTGTGCAGATATCATCTTCTTATTTATCGGTACACTTACCCAACAGCTTTTTACCATCACCAACGCTCTCTTTAAAGAAGGGCCTCTTGGCTACTATATCTTCATCGGTCCATTAACCTGTATGATTGTCATGGTCATCGTCTTATTCTTCAGTCACAAGAAACTCGGTTTAGAAAAGACGATCATCTTATCTATCTACCTGATCATGCCGTTTATCTCCGCTTTATTCCAGGCTTTTGCTTACAATCTCGAAATGGGTTATGTCGGTAGCGCGCTAGCCTTGGTTCTGATCTACGTCTTGATTCAATCTCACTACATGACAGAAGCCAATGTCAGAGCCGATGTCTATAACCAGTTATCCATCAAGGATAACCTCACCGGTTTATTGAACCGTCGCGGTTATGATGAACTCTTGCAATCCTTGGATCAAAGTAAGAATTATGGAGTTGTCTTCTGTGATATCAACAACTTAAAGAACGTCAACGACACCCAAGGACATATCGTCGGTGATAGACTCATCCAGAAAGTCAGCCAGATCATTCAAGACTCTTTCCCAAGCGATCATTCCTTCAGAATCAGCGGTGATGAATTTGTCATCATCTCCTATGACGATAATCTAGAAGTCTTTCAACAAGAAATCACGATCTTCCAACATAGCATGATCGATAATGGTAACCTGGCCGCTTATGGTACTGCCACTACGGATGGCAAAGACATTCTTCAGGCCATCCGAATTGCGGAACAACATATGTATGAAGCGAAAAAGCTCTACTATGAATCCACCGGTCAAATCAGACGAAAATAATATATGGCTATTATCAACCTTGGTATCAACCACAGGTGATAATAGCCATTTGTTTTGTCTTTTTACTTAGAAGATGATATTTCCAGAAACAATCATAGCGATAGCTTCTAGAAGGACAAGGTGTAAGGGATAGAAGATGTAGAACATGTATTTGAGATTCCATTTTCCTCTCTTTCCATTGTAGAAAAAAAGGAAGGGTAAGGCGAGATAGGAAAACCACATCAAATTCATCTCATAGATCGTCAAGTCATTTAATAAAATCAATAAGACACAACCAAGACTGGTCAAGATCAATCTTCCCCATTTACCATCCATAAAAGTGATAAAAGGATTCTTGTTTTCTAAGAAAGAGAAATCAAATAAGGAGATGATCACAGGTAACATCACACCACCAAAGCCATAATCAAAACGAAGCACTCCATATCCGGTAAACATCTTAAAATTCGTCAAGAAGAAAGCAAAAAAGAGCGTGGTGAGAAATAACAGAACAGAGATGATCTTATAATCAACTCTACTGGTCTTATCAAAAAGTGTTTTCTTCATAAACTGCATCGCATAAATCACTAATATCGATAAAGAGTAGGTCAGCAACACCGACATAAAGAAGTCACCTGTAACGATGCTAAAGACGATTTGAACGATGACACCCAATGAGAAGATTGTGGCAAAGTGCATCATCTTATTCTTGGTGTATTTACAACCCTCAGCAATCAAGAAAGCAAAAATAGGGAAAACGATTCTTCCTAAGATACGAAATACTTCATGTTGGGGAAACAAAAGCATACCCACATGGTCAATGACCATGAAGATACAAGCAATGATTTTTAAGGCGTTGTTACTCAAGCGATTAAACATGCCTATATTATAAATTTAGCATATAAAAATTACGAGCATAAATTAAGCCAGTTCGTTTTCCAGATAAGCCTGAATATAAGGAGTCCACCACTGGAGATAACCAGCTTTTCTTGGATGAATCGGATCATTACAAGCCCAAGAATAATATTTATCAGAAGCAACGGCATTAAACGCCTCGTCATTGAACATATCAATGACACCGACATGATAATCTGTTCCTTGATTCCACTTATCTGCAATCTGCTTTACCTGGGAGACAAAAGTAGCATAATCACTTCCTTTAGGATTGCCGTTTTCACGTTTGGCTGAATTGGTGCCATCAGAAAAATAAGAACCAGAATAGAAGTAGACTGGACAATCCCAAGTGGTAGTCACATAAGAAATGATATATTCAACCGCACCAAGCGTAGTGGCAATATCAAACTGTTCCATATCAAAGACATCACTTGCAGTCATTTCCCCTCGTTTTGAAAGTCTCTCAGAGGTGCAATCGTTGGTCGAAATCTGACAGATAAAGGCATCCAGGTACTGATTCTCGTCGAAGACCTTGCTGGTCTTGAGACGATTGACATAGGATTTCACACCCGTGTTATCGCTCTTCATATCACAAAGAAGGGTGGTACCGCTGATGGCATCCTTCTTACAGGTAGCACCCGTAAGAGCGGAAAGATATTCGACCATCGAGACGGAATTAGAAGAAGCTCCATAAGTGACCGAAGAACCTAACCAATAGAAATATTTCCCATCCAAAGGACTATCTAACTTGGTTACTTTCTTAGCGTCAAAATCATTGGCGTTTGCACTTAAGGAAGTATCTAGATCATCATCACTGGGAATGGTGTATTGTGGTTGATAGGTCTTTTCAATCACTGTTACAGATGAATCAGGGATTGTTGAACTTGAAGTTGAAGAAGTCGTAGAACCACAAGAAGGCAAGACAATTGCGACAAGCAAAGGCAATAAGAAGAAACGAGGTTTCATTTTGTTAAAAGCTCCTTTTATTTTCATTACTTATGTTTTACGTTATCTTTCTTTCTTCTTTTTCCTTTATTTCGTAACATTGAGATATTTTTGCGAAACCACCAATAGAAGGTCACCACTTAGAATCATAAGACTTCTTTCATCATTGACCTACTCCTTGGTCCAATTAGAGGGGTTCACTTCATCTTCGGGAGAGGCTTTTTTATAGGATTTTTTCTGTCTTCATTATAGTTAAATCAACATTTAAGCGCTTACAGAGTGTGCCACTTTCATGACACCTTATGCAACAGGTATATCAGACAAAAATTGGGTGTGGTAAAACTTTCTCAGCTAAATGCTTAGGAGGTAAATATGGCAAAAGCGAAAATGCGTAAAAAAGCTTCTTTTGCAGTGTGGTGATAAATTGGGTTTAGCGGTGGTATAATCATACTGCCGCATAAGGAGGCGGCATCAGCTTCTTTTGGGGAGGGGGC
>CACXYG010000111.1 GCA_902771745.1 uncultured Erysipelotrichaceae bacterium
TACTGCCGGCGGCGACGCATTCAACAACAATGCTATCGCTTCTAATACTGCCAAGTTAAATAAGTGCTTAGAATTAGTCGATTACTTATATTCTAAAGAAGGTAACAGAGTCATGTCTTATGGCCCAGATGCCTATCTTGCCAAGAATGCCGATGGTTCCATCAAGACCATGGATTACCAGGGTAAGCAGGTTCCAGTTCTCTCCGATGCTTGCAAGCAGGAATTAAAGACCTTAGCTAGTGGTAACTACACCAACTACTATCGTTACTATTTAGGCGCTACCTTACCTGTCGGTTATGTCAAGGAACAGGGTATGGAATACCAGTGCGTTTCCAAGGTTGCTCAGCCAGCTTTGAACGTCATCAACAAAGCCATCCAGTATGGTGTCCTTGATCACGTCAACCACAAGTCTAACAACGCTAAGCACGTCAATGATATCGTTCCAACCACCTTACCATTCACCAAGGCTGAAGAAACTGCTCTCGGTTCTAACTTCACCGATTTAAACAAGGCCTTCACCTCCACCAAGTCCGAAATCATGACCATCTCCAAGGTTGTTGAAGGCGGCTGGAATACCTATGATACCTTCGATTATTCTTCTAAGGAAGCCTATCTCAACACTGTCAACACTACCTTCAAGCTCACCCAGATGGTTAACACATACAACGACGCCTACACCAGATTCTTAGCTCTCTAATTTGTAACTTTTGATACTATCGTCAGGAGTGGAAGACCACTTCCACTCCTGACTTATTCCTGATAATAGGGGGAAACATTTATATGAAAAAATTAACTGCAACATTCCAAAAAAATAGTGGATTTATATCCATTGCAGTTTTTGCTTTGATGGTCGTGTATGCCTTGGGCATGGCGACACCAGCAGCTGCCTGTAGACTTTATCAGGACACGATTAATTTTTATGATCAAATTATGCCTTATAACAATGGTATCTTGTTATTCGGCATCTTTGGCTTATTGATCTCTGCGTTCTACTTCGTTTTGAAGAACAATTCCAGAATCATCTATTACATCTCCAACTTCGTCTGGCAGGGTATCAATACAGTCTATACCATCGTTGCCGCGATTTTCACCTTTGTTGGTGTTGGCGTTTACCAGTCCGCTTATTCTGCTCTTCCATTTGATGCCATGAATGAATACTGGTCGACTCGTGCTTCTACCACCATCAACCCAAATACTTCAGTATTTATCTTAGGTTATCTTCTCGGTGCCGTTGTCTTGTTGAGCCTTGTTCCTCACATCCTTGTTCTCGTCGAAAAGGTTCAGCACAGAATTCGTTATGAAAACAACAAAAAGAACGGTGTTGAAAATCCTGTTACTTATGATCCAAAGGAGGCGAAATAATTATGGCTAAAGAAAAGAAAAAATTAGTCAGCGAAGACACTCCTGTTGTTGTCAAAAAGGATCCAATTTCTGTCCGTATCAAGAATTATTTCTCTCCTAAGGGCATTCAGCTTGAAATGCTCCGTTATCGTCCCAACAAAGGATCTTATTTCTTTAGTTTATTAGCAATTGTTTGCTTTGCCGTTGGCTTCTGCTGCTTCTATTCCACTACGGATCTTCCTCTCGATTCTAGCAAGTTTAACCTCTTGGGCTTTACTGTCGCTGGTCCATGGATGGGTGTTGATATCGTTTTGAACATCATCTTGATGTTATTCTTATTCTTCGCCACCATCGAAATGAAATCCTATTCCTTGACCATGGGTTATGTCAGCATCGGTATCGGTGTCTTCCAGGCGCTTCGTATCTTCTTACTCCCATTATCTTTACTCAATGCTGGTACGATGCCACCTGCCATCTTCACCACCATGCTCATCATGTATGTTCTTTCTGGCACCTTTGCTATCTTAGCAGGCTTCTTATCTGTCTATCGTGGTACTGCTTTACGTAAGTATCTTAAGACTGTCAAGCCTATCGAAAATGAAAAGGTAGGTAAATAATTATGGCAACCTTACAATTAAAGAATTTAAAGAAAGTCTATGATGGCGGCGTTGTCGCCGTTCATGGCTTCAATATCGACATCAAAGATGGCGAGTTCATCGTTCTTGTCGGTCCATCTGGTTGTGGTAAGTCCACCACCTTAAGAATGGTCGCTGGTTTGGAAGATATCTCCGATGGTACTCTTATGATCGGCGATAAGGATTGTACGCATTTAGCCGCTAAGGATAGAGATATCGCAATGGTCTTCCAAAACTACGCCCTTTATGCCAACATGACTGTCTATGAGAACATGGCTTTCTCTCTCACCTTGAGAAAAGATAACCCAGAAGATATTCATAAGAAAGTTATGAATGCTGCCGAAATCTTAGGTTTGACTAATCAGTTGAACAAGAAACCAAGAGAATTATCTGGCGGTCAGCGTCAGAGAGTCGCTATGGGTAGAAGTATTGTCCGTAATCCAAAGGTCTTCTTATTCGATGAACCTTTGTCTAACTTGGATGCCAAGCTTAGAAACTCTATGCGTAGAGAAATCAAGTTATTGCATCACAGACTTGGTACGACCATGATCTATGTCACCCACGATCAGACCGAAGCCTTAACCTTAGCCGATAGAATTGTTGTTATGTCTATGGGTAGAGTTCAGCAGATCGGTACTCCATACGAAGTCTATCACAAACCAGCCAACGCTTTCGTCGGTTACTTCATCGGTAACCCATCCATGAACTTCTTCGAATGTAGAGTGGAAGGCGATAAGCTTGTTGGTAAGAACAACTTTGTCTATCAGCTCGACGCTGATGAACAGGCCGCTCTTGCTTCCAGAAATGGTAACCCAATCTTGATGGCGACTCGTCCTGAATGTATCACCCTTGATGGTGAACACGAATACCAGGTCGACTTGGTCGAACACTTGGGTCAGTATTCTCTCATCCATGGTACCATGCATGGCTATCACACCATTATCAAAGTCTTAGGCTGGCAGAAGATTGAACATGGCTCTACGATCCATGTCGGCTTCCGCAAAGAAAAAGTCTGCTTCTTCGACATTGATAACGGCGCTAGAATCGGAGGTTAATCACAATGGCAAAAGAAAAAGAAAATCCAAATACCAACGAAGAGATTGACCGTTCCGGTATTGATTTCAGATCTGATGCGGATACTACCATTAACTCTGCAGCCTTAAGTCAGCAGGACACTTCTTCTGATGAAGAATCCCTTGCTGAAGCGATGGGTCAGAATGGCTTTGTCTTATTCTTAACTCGTTTATTCATCAAAGTTAAAAACCATATCGCTATCATCCCTATGATTTTGATCGTTGTGACCATGATGATCATCACTTTCACCATTCAGGTCCACGTCAATGCGACTGTTAAGCTCGCCAATGATAAATTCAACTCCTTCTGGTTCTTCATCAACATCATTTTATCCTTGATGTCTGTCCTTCTTTATATCAACATCCAGTCTCGTAAGATTGAAAAGAAGAAATGGATCATCTTCATGGTTCTTCTCTATTTAGTTCTTGCCGGCGAAATGATTATTGATATACTCTACATGAGGGATATTAGAATCGAAACGAGCTTGACCAACTCTATCAACCTTGTTGTTGATAAGTCGGAAGAACAATTTGTCGCTCGCTCTTACGGTTATACGATGACGCATCTCGTCTTCCTTATCATCGATGCTGTCGCTGCTGCTTTAGCTCCAATCCTCCAGCCATTTGCTAAGAAGATTCAGATTCGTAAGAAAAAGAAATCTAATTAATTAACGAACATGAAAAAAACCAATACACCTTTAGAAGAAACCACCGAGCTTAAGGATGAGAACGGTAATACGGTCAGTATCAATCCAGAGCCTGAGAAAGATTCGCTGAAGGATGATAACCTGGTCGACAAGAAAATCTTAAAGAAATACAAAGTACATTGGTACCACCGTATTCCTTATCCTGTCCGTGCCTTGCTTATCAAGTATTGGTTTTTTGGTCTCAATTATTTCCTCTTCCAGATGGGTTTAGGCTCCATTGATTTCTTCCGTGCTAGCACGACGAATACCTTTGCAGTCTCTACTCTGTTATTGATTTTTGTCTCTGGTTTTGCTCTTGGTGTCTTTAACGATATCTTTGTCTATAACATTCTGGATGTCATCGAAGATGTCCCAGGCAGCAAAGAACCATATGTCTTCTTTAAGTCGAAAAAGGTTTATTCCTTATTCATCAATGTTTTCTATGGATTAGTGGTTGGCTTTTTAAGCATGTATCTTTGCGGTTTGCTCAGTCAACTTGTCGATCCAGCCTTAGAGTCCTTCTGGTTCCGTGAACCATTAACGGCTGCACTTGTCATGTTTATTGTCGATGGCGCCTTTATCGGACTCAAGAATCTTGTCGTAATGATTTTCCGTCATTTTAGACCAAAAGAAACTGTCTATGATGACTAAATAAAAGGGGGTAGTTGTTATGCAGTTCTCAGTCCTTAACACCACGTGCTGTTCTATCACGATTGAATTAACCAACCATGCGATATATCAAGTGGAAGAGTCTTTCGATGTTAAACTGGACGGAGAAGTTGTGCTGACAACAAACCGCAATGTTTTTACCTTGTTCAATTTAGAGCAGGATAGAGATTATGTCGTTACGATTGGTGAAGATAGTTTAACTGTTCACACCACTAGAGTCTCTTATATCCTTCACACCAAGGATTTCAAGAGAGGCAGCGGCGAACAAGATGATACCCTTGCCTTACAGATGGCAATCAATATGACCCCAGAAAACGGTCTCCTTGTTTTTGATGAGGGTGAATATCACATCCGTTCTTTATTCTTGAAGAGTGATATCACCATACAGTTAAAGAAGGGTGCCGTTCTTTTAGGTTCTACGGATATCGACGCTTATCCCTTAGGCCCTGGTGAAATCAAGCCATTAAGAGAAGAGGATAAACCTCTGGAACTCTTATCCTGGGAAGGTGATCCCTTTGTTGGTAAGCCTTCTATCTTAGCCGGTTATGAAGTTAAAAACGTCAACATCGTCGGTGAAGGCGTTGTCGATGGACAGGCACAGAAATCTCGTTTTTGGGAAGACGTCAAGCATCTGACCTGGGGTAGACCTAGACTTCTCTTCCTCATGAGATGTGAAAACATCAATGTCGTCGGTATCACCTTACAGAACACTCCATGCTGGACGGTTCATCCATACTTCAGCAAACATCTTGGTTTCTACGATTTATTTATTTCTAATCCAAAGGATTCGCCAAATACCGATGGTATGGATCCAGAGGCTTGTGATGATTTAAA
>CACXYG010000112.1 GCA_902771745.1 uncultured Erysipelotrichaceae bacterium
ACGGTGAAGGTCAGATGAACGCCATCAACTGGGCCATTGAAAGATCTGGTATCTCGCCAAAGGATGTCGGCTATGTCAACGCTCATGGTACTGGTACTCATAAGAACGACTATGCTGAATTCTTGTCTTTGAAGACCATCTTTGGTGAAGACAATTCTGATTTATGTGTCTCTTCTACCAAACCGATGGTCGGTCACTGCTTAGGTGCTGCTGGTTCTATTGAAGCCATCTTCTGTATCAAGGCTTTGAATAATTCCATCGTTCCACCAACCCTTGGCTTTACCGAAGAAGATATGCCTCAGTTAAAAGAAAATGCTGGCGCCATCGACTTTGTTCCAAATGTTGCTAAAGAAAAAAAACTTGACTATGTCATGAACAACTCTTTTGCTTTTGGTGGCAACAACGCTTCCATCATCTTCTCCAAGCATCAGGGCGATGTCAAAGGTTTGGAAAACAAGGATAAGGTCGTCATCACCGGTTATGGTCTTGTCACTCCTCTTGGTCACGGTTTAGATAACTATATTGAAAAGTTCAATGAAGGCGCTAAGGTCGAAGGTGGTAACGTCCACTCTACTGTCGCCGCTCCTGATATGCAGGGTGCTGGTATTCCAATGTCCATTTATAGAAAGTGGGATACTGTCTCTCAGATTGAAACTCTTTCTGGCGTCTTAGCCTTAAAGAATGCCAATATTGAAATCACTCCAGAAAACGCCACCCGTATCGGTATTGTTGATGGTACCGCCGAAGGTGCTATGGGTATGGGTTGTCTCTTTGAAGAATCCATCGCCGAAAAAGGCAATGCTTCAGGTTCTGCCTTCAAGTTCCCAAATACCGTCTATAATGCCGCTGCCGGTTATCTTTCTATCTTCAGTGGCATCAAGGGTTATAACGTCACCATCACCAATGGTAGCCAGTCCGGTTTAGCCGCTATCCCATATGCTTGTAACATCATCAAGAACGACAGAGAAGATATCATTGTCGCCTCTGGTTCTGATGAAAATATCTCCGTCACCAGTGAACTTGCCACCGCTTTAAATCTTGTTGCTGATGAATATGTTGAACCATATTCCAACCACGATGGCTTTGTTCTCTCTGATGGTGGTGTCACCATGATCTTAGAAAGTGAAACCAGCGCCGATAAGAGAGGTGTTAAGAAATACGCTTCTGTCGTCGGTTATGGTATGGCTCATAGAGATTGTGAATTTGGTAGCTTGACCGGTTCTAGTGAAGGTCTTGATGAAGCCATCAAGTTAGCCTTAGAAGATGCCAATCTCAGCATTGATGACATCTCTGCCATTTCTGGCTTTGCCAATGGTATGAAGGAAGTCGACCAGGTGGAAATGCAGTCCTATAGAAGAATCTTTGGTTCTAAGATGGACTCTCTTCCGGTCATTTCTTCCAAAGCCAGAGTCGGTGAAGCAAGAGCCGCCGCCGCTATGCTTGGTGCTGTGGATGCTTCTCTTCTCTTATCCGATATGGTCAAGGAAGACAAGATGGCCTATCTTCTTACCGCCGATGGCGTCAAGAAGACCACTGTCTATTCCAAGGACTTGAAATATGTCTTAGTTACCGCTTATGGTTCTGGTGGTTCTTATACCGCTGTTATCTTAGCCAGAGAATAAAGGAGTCAAACATGAAAGTTGCTATTGTTACTGGTTCTTCCAAGGGTATTGGTAGAGCCGTTGCCATCCGTCTTGCCAAAGATGGATTTACTACTGTCGTCAACTACTCTCACTCCGAAGGCCCAGCCTTAGAAGTCGTCGACACCATCAAGAAGAATGGTGGCGAAGCCATCGCCTATAAGTGCGATTGCTCCAAGCTTGTCGAAGTCAAGCAGATGATCAAGGATGTCGTCGCCCAGTTTGGTCAGATCGATGTTCTTGTCAATAACGCTGGTATCGTCAGAGATGAATATCTTCTCATGATGACCCAGGAAAATCTCGATGAATGCTTTGATTTAAATGTCAAAGGCTACTTCTATTGCACCCAACAGGCCGCCCTTAAGATGATGAGAAAGAAGAAGGGTGTCATCATCAACATGTCTTCGGTCTCCGGCAAGTATGCTCTTGCTGGTCAGACGGTCTATTCTGCTACCAAGGGTGCGGTCAACGCCTTTACCGCTACCGCTGCAAAGGAACTTGCCAGATATGGTATCCGAGTCAATGCTGTCGCTCCTGGTTTCATCAAGACCGAGATGCTTGATCACATCCCACAGGAAAAGATGGATGAATATCTCTCTGTCATCCCGCTTAAGAGACTTGGTGAAGTCGAAGATATCGCCAATGTCGTCTCGATGCTTGCCAGTGATGAATCTTCTTACCTCACCGGTCAGGTCATCACCTTAGATGGAGGTTTATCTCTCTAATGAAAAGTATCATGAATATCAATGACATCAACAAGAGAATCAAGCAGCGTCCACCGTTCCAGATGATTGAAAAGGTCATCGCTCTTGAACCAAATGTCTCGGCTACTGGTGTCAAGAACGTCTCTGTCAATGAGCCATACTTCATGGGTCATTTCCCTGGTAATCCAATTATGCCAGGTGTCTTAATCATCGAAGCCTGCGCTCAGCTTTGTTCCCTTGTCATCGATGCCGATGGCGATAAGGAAGATGAGATCATGGTCTTATTGAAGGTCGACAACTTCAAGTTTGTCAAACCTGTCATCCCTGGTGATAGCCTTGTCATCACCGTCACTAAGTCCAAAGTCATGGGTCCACTTACCAGCTTCGACGCTGTTGTCAAAGTCGATGATGTCGTCTACTCCAAGGGTAGCATGACCTTCACCGCTGTTAAGAAAGAAACCATCTATGGCAACTAATTGGAATCCTGACGAGATCAAGAAAGTCTTAGTCATCAATGGTTCTCCCAACAGAGAACGTTCCAATACTCTGGTCGTCACCAAAGCCTTCTTGGCTGGTTTAAATGAAGATGAGAAGTTAGATATTGAGATTGTCAACGCCTCTGACTTGAATGTCAGACCTTGTCTTGGCTGTCTCTCCTGCTGGGGTAGAACTGCTGGTGAATGTGTCATCCGCAATGATGATATCCTTCCTTTAAAAGAAAAGATCCTTCATGCGGATATCATCATCGCTTCTTATCCGCTCTACTTCTTCTCCATGCCCGGTGTGATGAAAGTCATCACCGACCGTCTACTTAGCATGATGGCGACTTACGAAGGACAAAAGGCACCTGAAAATGGTCAGTCTTTCCACGGCTTCCGCTACTATAACGAAAAGCAGAGATTCATCGTCATCTCTACTTGTGCGTATACCGAAGCCAAGGCTGCCTATCAGTCTTTGATCCTTCAGCATGATGCCATCTGTGGTAAGAACAACTACACACCGATTCTTGTTCCCCAGATGAAGACTTTAAATGATCTTCATAACGAGAATAAAATCACTCGTTATCTAAACAAATTCACACTCGCTGGTAAGACGTTCCGCCAGCAAGGATATCTTTCTTCAGAAGAATTGGAAAATCTTTCTAAGCCTCCGTTTACGGAAGGCGCCTATAAGATCTTCTTGAATAACTTCTGGGAATCTGAAAGAAACAAAGGTAAATAATTCCTTTGGGAGGTTACTTATGTACGATGTCATTAAACAATTGTTGATTGATACTGCCAATGTCGACGAAAACAAAATCAAGCCTTCTGCCCGTTTAAAAGAAGACTTGGGTTTTGATTCTCTTTATGCCGTGGAAATGGCTTTAGAGTTGGAGACACATTTCAGCATCAAGATTGAGCCCGAAGAATTAAAGCAACTCATCACCGTACAGAATGTCGTCGACCTTGTCGAAAATAAGGAGGGCAAATAATGAAATTAGAAGAAATTGAAAACGTCATTCGTCTTTTTGAAAAAGCCAACATCTCTTCTTTGGAAGTGGAAGATGAAGGTATCAAGATCAAATTGACCAAAGAGATGAATCCTGTGGTTGTCGAACAGAAAGTTCCAGCCAACAATGTCGCTAATAGCGCCAGCCAGGACCACGAAGAAGGCCCTTATTTGAATAATGGTGAAGACTTTATCAAATCCCCACTTGTCGGCACCTATCATCAGGCTCCTTTTGCTGATGCCAAACCATTTGTTGAAGAAGGCAGCCAGGTCAAGAAAGGTGATAAGCTCTGCATCATTGAAGCGATGAAAGTCATGAATGAGATCACCGCTCCAAAAGATGGTGTCATCAAGAAGATCTTTGCCAACGAAGGCGCTATGATCGAATTCGATCAGGAACTCTTCATCATCGGAGAATAGTTATGTTTCATAAGGTATTGATTGCCAACCGTGGAGAAATCGCTGTTCGTATCATCCGTGCCTGTAAGGAAATGGGTGTCAGAACCGTGGCCATCTATTCCACAGCGGATAAAAGCGCCCTTCACGTGCAGTTGGCAGATGAAGCCGTCTGTATCGGCGGACCATCAACCGATCAATCTTACTTGAATATGGCAAGTATCCTTTCAGCTGCCTGTGCGACTGGTTGTGATGCCATCCATCCTGGTTTTGGTTTCTTATCCGAATCTCCACTCTTTGCCCGTATGGTCAAGGCTTGTGGTATTTCCTGGATTGGTCCTAATGCCGATGTCATGGAAAAGATGGGTAACAAATCTGAAGCCATCGCCATCATGAAGAATGCCGGTGTTCCGATTGTCCCCGGTTCTTATGGTGCGGTCAGCGCCGAAGAAGGTCTTGCCATCGCTCAGGAAATCGGTTTTCCTGTCTTGATCAAGGCCAGTGCTGGCGGCGGCGGAAAAGGTATCCGTCAGGTTCAGTCCGAAGCCGAATTCATGGACTTATATCATGAGGCCAAGGATGAAGCCAAGAAGTTTTTCGGTAATGATGAATTATACGTTGAGAAATTAGTTTTGAATCCAAGACATGTCGAAGTGCAGGTCGTTGGTGATACGCATGAGAATTACATTCATCTTTTTGAACGTAACTGCTCCATGCAGAGAAGAAAACAAAAGATTTTAGAAGAAGCTCCTTGTCAGTCTATCTCCACCACCTTGAAGGCCAAATTATATGAGGCGGCCCTAAAGGCTTGTAAGGCGGTCAAATATGACTCGGTTGGTACGATTGAATTCCTCATCGATGAAAAAGAGAACTTCTATTTCATCGAAATGAACACCAGAATTCAGGTTGAACATTCCATCACGGAAGAGATCACTGGTATCGACATCGTCAAGTTGATGATTAAGATTGCTTCTGGTGCAAAACTTCCATATAAGCAGGAAGACATTCA
>CACXYG010000113.1 GCA_902771745.1 uncultured Erysipelotrichaceae bacterium
ATCACTGGTTTACGCTTTGCAAGTCGCTATCGAGTTCACTGGCAACTATGCCTCTTGGGACTTTCACCCTAGATTTATAACATGCCCGTCATACAAGAATAAATTCCTCACACTTTGGACGTGTGAGGAATCATTTAAGCGTTGATTTTAATCTTGAAGGATAAAGAGTGATCTTCTTTGTCACCACGGATGATATAAGAGTCGTTCTCTCTTGCTAAAGATAAGGCAATCTTCTCATCTAAGAAACACTCTTTCTCAAAGTCGATTTCAAAGGTCTTCACTTTGACATCACCAAGAAGCGGTTGACTCATCTTGAGATAGATGGTGTTATTCAGATGACCATTAGAATCAATATCCTCGGGAATGACTTGATAGTCTTTGACATACTTAAAGTCATATTCATCAATAGAGAAGTTTTCTAATGTCTCTTCCGTTAACGGTTCTACACCATCAATATCTGGTAAGACTTCCGCTAACTTGTTTCGGAAGACTTTGGTCGACTTGATTCTTCTGTTGACGGAATCCATCAAGATCCACAAGGTGGAGAGGTAGAAGACCGGTTCATCATCCTTATTCAATATATAGCCATAACGGTACATCTGAATACCGCTAGCCTGCATAGGATAAGTGATGATGGTATACTTCTCCTCTTTGTTCAGAGAAGAAAGGAAGTAGCCTTTCATTCTCATGACGACATAAAAAAACTGATTCTCTTTCTTAAAGTCTTCCCCAAGCCCCAAAGCCTCGACATGGTCACCGGCAAGATTCTGGAAGACATGAAGAAGATGAGAAATATCCACATCGCCATTATCTAAGAACTTTGGTTGATACTCCCTTTTAAAGAAATGTAAGTCTGTACTGTCTGGATTTTTAAAGTTCATCATTTAAAATTCGTTCCTTTAACTCTTGATAAGACTCTACACGTACATGAGGGAAATTGATATCTTTATCAATCGACGTCATATACTTGCTCTGCTTTTCCACTTCATTCTTCCAATCAAGGAAGATAGAAGCACCAAAGCCAGCACGATAAGATCCATAGGTATCCTGTAAAAGCTTATCGCCGATATAGATACAATCTTTGATATCAAGTTTAGCCATCTTCACACCAGTCTGGAAGAAGACCGGATTTGGTTTCTTAACTGCCACATCACCAGAAGCCAAGACAAACTGGAAATGATGGTTACCTGAAACCAATTTCTCAATTAACGCTCTGGTATCTTCCTCGGTATAGATTGTATTAGATAAACAGGCATAAGGAATCTTCTCTTCATCCAAGTAGGTCAAGAATTCATCAATGCCTTCCACCGGTTTAGGATCGAGATGCGTCAGAATCTCATGAACGCAAGTAGAAAGAGGACAATCAAGCTGAATACCAAAATAGAGACAAAAGAGATTTAAAACCTGTTCCACCTTGACTTCAAAATCAAGGTGAGCGATATAGTACTTGTGATAGAAGTCATCGCAAAAAGCGTTGACATCATCCCAGTTGATTTCCTCACGATTGATGGCGTGATCTTTTAAAGTCTGCCAGTTCCAGGCATTATTCTTTAAATGAAATGATATCAATGTGTCCCAGCAATCGAAAAATACGCCCTTAATTTTAGTATTCATAGCAAAAATCTCCTACAAAATTTTATCACTTCGGTTATTTATTTACCATAAAAATATAAAAGTATTGAATTTAAAGGCAAATTTAAAGAAAACAACTTTTAAATATTATTTATAGTCAATAAGTTATGTTTGACACCCGTCAAAAAACAAGCACTTTCATTAGACTTTTTATTGTTTTTGACATCTATTTCGCGTTAAAATAAACTTGGTCCAAGAAGTGCAAATAAATTCCATTGAATAGCACACAGAAAAGCCCGTCGATTATTCAATAACGGCGGGCTTTTCACATGATTTTATATACATTAAATTCAAATTTACATAACTAAAGTTGAATACTTTTATCATTTGTGAAGTTGTTTCCCATGAAAAGTTATATATATAATTAAATTTACTTGTAAAGAAAGAGTTACGAGTGTTAAACTAGTTTTATATAACAGGAATTTTTATATTCCGCTTTTCATTAGGGAGGGCCATATTATGGCAAAAACTAAACAAGGATCTTCGAAGAAAGGTCAAAAAAGCGTAGCACTCAGAGTATTCAACATTTTGTTCCTTGTTGCTCTAGTCATCGGCATTGTCGCAGCTATTTTGTTGTTCACACCAGCCGCAAGTTCCGTTAAGGGCTTGGTCAAAGGTTGGGGTTGGTCTGCTGGTTTTGCAACCCATTTGAACAATTGGGTCAAATACCACGTAGTCGCTAACTTCAAGTTACCAATCACTTGGGGCGCTCACGGTCCAACTTACACTTCTTGTGTATACTTATTCTTGATGGCGTGTGGTGCCTTACTCGGCCTCTTCCTCATGTACATCCCATTCCTTGTCATGCACAAACTCAGAGTTAAGGGCAAGACTCAGGTCTGGAGAAAGATCGTCTTATGGGTCGCTGTTGTCCTTGTCTTCCTCTTCTTTACTGTCATCTTGATGAATTTCTGGAAACAGAGACTTGCTAGAGACATGGCTTGGGCTCAGCCTATGGGTCATGCCGTTCTCGATTTAGCTCGTTGGTGGAGAAGATTATTCGTTGACGGTGGCTCCTTACATGGTTTAGTCATCACCAGCATTTCTGGTAATGCTACTGCCTGGGCTCTTGTTTATGCCATTGTCGCTCTCATTTTATTCGAAGATATTCTCTTTATCGTCTCCGCTCTTGGCAAAGTCAAACAGGCTGCTGTTATCCCAGCCAAGGACGAACTTGATGAAGCTGAAGAAGAACCTGTCCAAGAACTCACCCCAGCCCCAGTTGCTGCTGCCGGTGTTGTTCCAACTGTCAGAGAACTTGCTGTTGTCAATTCGCTTAACCCTCTCTATGAAACTAAGATTGAAACCTTACCAGGTTTATATGAAGAAAAAGCTGAAAATGCTGAACCAGTTGCTGATGCTGCTTTAGCAGAAGCTGCTGAAAATAAAGAAGCAGTGGAAGGCGCCAAGCCATTCCAGAAGAAAGTTCCAGTTCTCCCTGGCATCGACGAATGGAATGCCAATCCATGGGAGGATGAAGAACCTGTCGAAGAAGTTGCTGCTCCAGTTGAAGAAGTCAAGGTTGAAGAACCTGTTGAAGAAGAAGCTCCAGTTGAAAATACTGCCGCTGAAGAAAAGGATCTCACCGAAGCCGCTGCTCCTGAACAAGAAGAAGTTAAGGTTGAAGAACCTGCTCCAGTTGAAGAAAAGCCAGCTGAACCAGCCAAGCCAACTCCACGTGTTGCTCAGGTTGATATGGTCGCCTTCGATCCTTCTAAGAGAGAACGTAAGAACGTCGCTCCAGTTGGTGTTGTTGAGCCAATGAAGAAGGAAGAAGAACCAGTTCCTGTCGTCGAAGAAGAAAAACCAGTTCTCGCTCCAATTTCCGGTCCATTACACTCCACTGAAAAGTCCAAGCATGAAAAGATCGAAGCTGTTGAAGCCAGAAAGGTCAAGTTCGAACTCAAGAATTACCAGGTCAAGACCTATGAAGGTGACCTCACCGCTGAAGAAGCCTTTGCTAAGGGTGTCACCAAGGTCCAGCCAGTTGTCAATCCAGTCTTCGCCAACCAGGCTAAAGAACCAGCTTGGAAGCAGAAGAGAAGACAGGAAGAAATCCGTGCCAATGGTTATGGCGAAGTTGAACAGCTCGAAACCCTCAACGGTAAGACCGCTGTTGCTCCAGCCGCTGTCGCTCCAAAGAAGGCTACCTCTATCCGTGACTTAGTCAAGGCCAATAAGGCTGCTAACGAAGAGCCAAAGACCGAAGAAGTCAAGGAAGAAAACAAGATTGCTAAGCCAGTCGCTCCTGTCGCCTTCAAGCCAGTTGAAAAGCCAGAAGAAAAGGCTGAAGAAGTCAAGGAAGATAAGCCAGCCGCTCCAGCTTTCCATCCAATCGCTCCAATCCAGAAGAAAGATAGAAAGCGTCCAGAGATCAAGCCTATCGATCCAATGAAGTCTAAGAACAGTAAGTAGTTCATCTAGGCGGTGTCAACAACACCGCCTTTTTCTGTTTCATCTTTTTCAAAATATCGCCGATTTCATTGCACTTTCTCACTATCCTCTTTTACTTATACACTTGAATGACATCTCTTGAAAAGTTACAATTATATATGCATTACAAAAGGAATTCATGTGGAGGAAAAAAACCATTATGGATATGAATTATTATTGCTACAATGGCAAGAAAGCCTTTAGCATTAAAAAATTCGACTGTGATTCCACAGGCGAATTTACCAATCGTGAAGAAGCGGTCGATGAGTTTGTCGAAAATTTGTTGGTCATCAACAAAACCCAGCAGAAGTTGTATTCCGAAAGAAAAGAAGGCGTCATCTTCGTCTTCCAGGCGATGGACGCGGCTGGTAAGGATGGTGTCATCCGTACCGTCTTTTCCACGCTTTCTCCCCATGGTGTCAAAGAGTTCTGTTTCAAGGTTCCTTCCTCAGAGGAAAAGAGCCATGATTTCTTATGGAGATTCTGGTCTGCCCTACCTTCCAAAGGTTTCATCTCCATCTTTAACAGAAGTTACTACGAGGATGTCTTAGTTGGTAAGGTCCACGAATTCTACAAGAATGATATCGTACCAGACCGTATGAAGAACGTCGATATCATCGCCCAGCGCTATGAACAGATCAACGACTTTGAAAAGTACCTCTATGCCACTGGTACCAGAGTCGTCAAGATCTTCTTAAACGTCAGCAAGGATGAACAGGCAAGACGTTTCATCTCTCGAATCGACACTCAGAAGAAGAACTGGAAAGTCTCTCCAGGTGACTTAAAAGAAAGAGAATACTGGGACGACTATATGGTCGCCTTTGAAGATATGGTCAATAAGACCTCTACCAGAAATAGCCCTTGGTATGTAGTTCCTGCCAACCATAAATGGTTTGCTCGTTTGCTTGTCTCCCGCATCGTCAGAAAGACACTAGAAGATATCAACCCACATTATCCACCGATTGAAGAAGAAACCTTAAAGTCCTTAAAAGATTATCGTGAGACACTTGTTGCCTCTCTTGGTGATAAACAGTTGAAGACCCAAGAAAAACAACCAAAAGAATTCACCAACCCAGGTCTCATCTCTGCCGACATCTTGCAACAGGAACTCATCAACAAGCAGAAGATCGCCAACGATAAGATCAAAAACACTGGTTTTAAG